>NZ_JBRREF010000043.1:0-41024 GCF_056760135.1 Stenotrophomonas sp. STEN023
GCCGAGCCATGCTCGGCAAGGGGCTTTAGCGGTAATGCCGCTGCCGAGCATGGCTCGGCACTACAGGTTGGGATTGTCGGTAAAGCTTCTGCCGAGCATGGCTCGGCACTACAGATAAAAACCGCGGGCACAAAAAAACCCGCTTTCGCGGGTTGTTTCGTTTGAGTCATGGTGCCCAGGAGAGGACTCGAACCTCCACGGAGTTGCCCCCGCTAGCACCTGAAGCTAGTGCGTCTACCAATTCCGCCACCTGGGCGACTCAGGAGACGAATTGTGCCGAGTGTGAAGAAAACTGTCAACGATTTGCGTGAAGAAATTTCACGTCGCGGTAGATCAACTGTAGTGCCGAGCCATGCTCGGCAAGGGGCTTTACCGGTAAGGCCTCTGCCGAGCATGGTTGGGACTATCGGTATGGCCTCTGCCGAGCATGGCTCGGCACTACCGTCGGGATTATCGGCAAGGCTTCTGCCGAGCATGGCTCGGCACTACAAACCGCGGGCACAAAAAAACCCGCTTTCGCGGGTTGTTTCGTTTGAGTCGTGGTGCCCGGGAGAGGACTCGAACCTCCACGGAGTTGCCCCCGCTAGCACCTGAAGCTAGTGCGTCTACCAATTCCGCCACCCGGGCGACTCAGGAGCGAGATTATGTGGGACGTTTTTGGTGCCGTCAACAGTTTTGTGAAGAAGAGGCTAGCTCACCGTAGCCCGGGTAAGCGAAGCGCACCCGGGGCGCCTGCGGTGGCTGGTGGGCGTTGAGGATCCCAGGGCGCTTTGCTTGCCGCGGACTACCGCGGCTTGTTTACTCGACCCCGGAAACGAAAAAACCCGCTTTCGCGGGTTTGATCTTGAAACGTGGTGCCCAGAAGAGGACTCGAACCTCCACGGAGTTGCCCCCGCTAGCACCTGAAGCTAGTGCGTCTACCAATTCCGCCACCTGGGCACTTCAGGTCGCGCAGTTTGCAGAGGATGCGGATCTTTGTCAACGTTTTTTCTCAAACATCTGCAGTGATCGTGTGCGCACCCTGTACACCTAGGTGCATGTACCATGGAGGCTGATGAAAAACAAAAAGACCACTGGGGCCGACAAGGCCCGCAAGTCCGCCACCGGCAGCAAGCCGGGCAAGGCGCCGGGCAAAGCCCCCAAAGCAAAAACCGCCAAGCTGCCGCCATGGATGCCGGAGAGTCTGTCCGCACCGGCGAAAGCGGGCGCAGCAAAGCCAGGCAAGGCCGGCCCACGCGCCGCCGCCAAGCCAGGCAAACGCAAATTCACCGACGATGTCGCGCCGCAGAGTTTCGTGCGCGGGCGTCGCAAGTCCGCTCCACCGGTTGCGGCCTTCGATGATCCCTACGCATCGCGCGAAGCCGAGCGCTACGCGCAGCCGATTGCCAGCCGCGAGGCCATCCTGCAGTTGCTGGACCGCTGCGAAGGACCACAGAACGCCGAGGAAATCGCTGCGGCCTTGGGCCTGACCGAGCCGGATCGTGCCGACGCGCTGTCCAAGCGCCTTGGCGCGATGGTGCGCGACGGCCAGCTGGTGCAGAACCGCCGCGGCGGCTTCGCACCGGTCAGCCAGTTGAGCCTGATCCCCGGTGTGGTCATCGCCAACCCGGAAGGTTTTGGTTTCCTGCGCCCGGACGAAGGCGGCGACGATCTGTTCCTGTCGCCTTATGAGATGCGCAAGGTCATGCACGGTGATCGTGCACTGGCCAACGTCACCGGCATCGACCGCCGTGGCCGCCGTGAAGGCGCCATCGCCCGCGTGCTGGAGCGTGGCGTCAATCGTCTGATCGGGCATTTCAGCATCGAGGCTGGCATCAGCTACGTGGTGCCGGATGACAAGCGCATCCAGCGCAACATCCAGATCCCGGGCGACCTCACTGGTGGCGCCAAGGACGGGCAACTGGTCGTCTGCGAACTGACCCATGCACCGGATTCGCGGCGTCCCCCAATCGGCAAGATCATTGCCGTGCTCGGCGACAAACTGACCCCGTCGCTGGTGGTGGAAACCGCCATCCACGGCCATGAGCTGCCCTACGAGTTCCCGCCGGAAGTGCTGGACGAAGCCACGGCCGTGCCGTTGACGGTGGAAGCGTCGATGATCGGCAAGCGCGTGGACCTGCGTTCCATGCCGCTGGTCACCATCGATGGTGAGGATGCCAAGGACTTCGATGACGCGGTCTATTGCGAGCCGAACCGCGACGGTTTCCGTCTGGTGGTGGCCATTGCCGACGTCTCCAATTACGTGCGTCCCGGCACGCCGCTGGATGACGAAGCACAGCGCCGCGCGACCTCGGTGTACTTCCCCGGTTTCGTGGTGCCGATGCTGCCGGAGACGCTGTCCAACGGCATCTGCTCGCTGCGGCCGAAGGAAGACCGCATGTGCTTCGTCTGCGACATGCAGATCGGGCGCGATGGCCAGGTCAGTGAGTCCAAGTTCTACGAAGCGGTGATGAATTCACACGCACGCCTGACCTATACCCAGGTGTGGGCGGCGGTGGGCGAGGACGACGCGGACACCAAGGCCTTCATCGGCCCGTTACTGCCGCAGATCCAGAACCTGCACCAGCTCTACCGCATCCTGTCCAAGGCGCGCGAGCGCCGTGGCGCCATCGAGTTTGAATCCTCGGAAGTGCGCTTCGTGCTGGACAACCGTGGCGAGGTCACCCAGGCCGGCATGATGGTGCGCAACGACGCCCACAAGCTGATCGAGGAATGCATGATCGCCGCCAACGTCGAGGCCGCGCGCTACCTGCTGTCCAAGCATGTGCCGGCGCCGTTCCGCGTGCACGAGCGGCCGCCGGAGTCCAAGTTTGCCGACCTGCTGGAGTTCCTCAAGGAATTCAAGCTGAGTCTGCCGCCGTGGAGCAAGGTGCAGCCGGGCGATTACACCAAGCTGCTGAAGAAGGTGCGTGAGCGCCCGGATGCGGCATTGCTGGAGTCAGTGCTGCTGCGCAGCCAGTCGTTGGCGGTGTATTCGCCGGACAACAACGGTCACTTCGGGCTGGCGCTGGAGGCCTACGCGCACTTCACCTCGCCTATCCGTCGTTACCCCGATCTGCTGGTGCACCGTGCCATCAAGTACGCGCTGACTGGCGGCCCGCTGGAGAAGTACACCTATACCCCGCGCGAAATGGCGGCCTTGTCGCTGCAATGCTCCGAGCGTGAGCGTCGTGCCGACGAGGCCGAGCGCGAGGTCGACGAGCGTTTCCGCGCCGCATGGATGGAAAAGCACGTTGGCAGCCAGTTCGACGGCGTGATCAGCGGCGTGACCAGCTTCGGCCTGTTCGTCGAGCTGTACGAGTCCAAGGTCAATGGCCTGGTGCACGTGACCCAGCTGCCGCATGACTATTACCAGTTCGACCCGATCCGCAAGACGCTGAGCGGCGACCGCCGTGGCAACGAGTTCCGGCTCGGTGACCGGGTCCGCATCCTGGTGCTCAAGGCCAGCATGGAAGAGCGCAAGATCGACTTCCGTCTGGTCGAGGACAAGGACGGCAAGGTCGACCCGCCGGCACCGGCACCGCTGCCCGAACGGGGCAAGCCAGCCAAGCGCAGCAAGCAGAAGTATTGATGCCGGAAGCGGCCCTCGCAGCAGCGAAGGCCGCCTTTCCCGCACCCCGCAGGCCGGTGGCAGCTGCGGGCCGGGCCGAATCGGCCTACCATTGCCACCCCCAGAAGTCCCCATGTGACGCCCATGAGCAAGCAGAACCAGTGGATCGTCGGCGTCAATGCCGTTGCTTCGTCGATCGAGAAAGACCCCGAAAACGTCCGCGAGGTCCTGATCGAGGCCGGCGCCAAGAACCCGCGCCTGGTTGAGATCGAGGAAGAAGCCCTGCGCAAGGGCATCGACGTGCGCAAGGTCAACGCCCAGGCGCTGGGCGGCGTGGCCGGCCAGGTCCGCCACCAGGGCGTGGTCGCGCGCTATGCCGCGCCCAAGCTGTGGGACGAGAACGAGCTGAAAGGCCTGATCGAAGCGGCCGAAGGCAAGGCGCTGGTGCTGGTGCTGGACGAGGTACAGGACCCGCACAACCTTGGTGCCTGCCTGCGCAGCGCCGCCGCCGCTGGTGTCACCGCCGTTGTCATCCCCAAGGACAAGAGCGCCCCGGTCAATGCCACCGTGCGCAAGGTCAGCGCCGGCGCGGCCGACAGCATCCCGGTGGTGTCGGTGACCAATCTGGTCCGCTGCATCAAGGACATGCAGAAGCTGGGCGTGTGGGTGTACGGGCTGGCCGGTGAATCGGACACCACCATTCACAAGCTCGACCTGCGCGGCAACGTGGCGCTGGTGATGGGCGGCGAAGCCGACGGCATGCGCCGCCTGACCCGCGAAACCTGCGACCAGCTGGTGCGCATCCCGATGCCGGGCGACGTTGAGAGCCTCAATGTATCCGTGGCCACGGGTGTGGCATTGTTCGAGGCAGTCCGCCAACGCCTGTAAGGAACACCATGCCCCGCACGCCGCATCGTCTTTTTCTCCGATTGACTGTGGCGCTGGCGGGGCTTTGTGTCCTGAGCGCTGCCGCCCAGGACGCACCGCGCGTACGCGCACGTGATCTGGGCGTCGCGCCGGGCATCTTCAGCCCCGGCAGCAACAATGCGATCACCGATGTGGCCGGCGTGCGCGTCGGTCAGGTGACGCTGAGTACCGGCAATACGGTGCGCACCGGCGTTACCGCAATCCTGCCGCACCCCGGCAATACTTATCGCTCGCGCGTGCCAGCGGCGCTGCATGTCGGCAATGGCTTCGGCAAATTTGTCGGCAGTACCCAGGTCAACGAACTGGGCGAACTGGAAACCCCGATCCTGCTGACCTGCACGCTGTGCGTGTGGAAAGCGGCCGATGCGATGGCCGATTGGATGCTGGCGCAACCGGACATGCAGCAGGTGCGCTCGCTCAATGTGGTCGTGGGCGAGACCAACGATGGCGGTCTCAATGACATCCGCGCGCGACCGGTCACTGCTGATGCGGTGCGTCGGGCATTGGAGAGCGCGAAGGGCGGACCGGTGCAGGAAGGCAGTGTCGGCGCTGGCACCGGCACGGTGGCATTCGGCTGGAAGGGCGGCATTGGTACGTCATCGCGCAAGCTGCCCGAGAGCCTTGGCGGCTGGACCGTGGGCGTGTTGGTGCAGGCCAATTTTGGCGGCGTGTTGCAGGTGGAAGGCGCGCCGGTCGGGCGTGAGCTGGACCGTTATGCGTTCCAGAACGCAGTCGCCGCGCAGGACAATGTGCGCGGGCTTGCCGATGATCGCGGCGATGGCTCGGTGATCATTGTTGTGGCCACCGATGCGCCCTTGTCGGATCGCAACCTGCGGCGTCTGGCCTCACGCGGGATGATGGGTTTGGGGCGGACGGGTAGTTCGGCATCCAACGGCAGCGGCGACTATGTGCTGGCGTTTTCAACCGCCGAATCGGTGCGGCGTGGGTTTGATGCGGCGCAGCTGCAGACCACTGAACTGGCGAACGAGCAGATGAGCGCGGTGTTCCAGGCCAGCGTCGATGCGGTGGAAGAGTCGGTTTACAACGCTCTGTTCATGGCGACCACGGTGAGTGGTAATGGGCAGACGGTGGAGGCTATTCCGTTGGACAAGGTGCGGGAGGTTCTGCAGCGGCATGGGGTGAACGCGCCGGGGCAGTAGGGGGCCCGGAGTGCTGCAGATCCAAGCGATGCCTGACGCAATCCCTTCTCCCGCGGGCGGGAGAAGGTGGCCGAAGGGCGGATGAGGGGAGCTTTTGACTTTCCCTTGCTAGAAGCTTCCCCTCACCCCAACCCCTCTCCCGTGAACGGGAGAGGGGCTTAAGCGGCATTACTGCTGCTGTTGGGCCCCACCACCCAGCGCCTTGTACAGCGTCACATCATTCACCAGCTGGCTGCGCTTGGTCTGCGCCAGCGACAACTCGGCGTTGCGGCGGGTCTGCTCCGCTTCCAGCCACGTGCGCAGATCGGTAGCACCAGCGCGATAGCGCACCTCGTACAAACGCGCGATCTCCACCGCCTCGTCATACGAAGCCTGGGCGGCAGCGACCTGCTCAGCCAGGCGGGTGCGTGCCGACAAGGCGTTGTCCACTTCCGACAGCGCGGTATACAGCGTGCGGCGGAAATCATTGGCGGCGATCTGATACGACAGATCCGCCGATTTGATATCCAGCTGCATCTGCCGGAATTTCAGGAACGGCAGGCTCAAGCCCGCACCCAGCGTCGCCACTGGATTGGTCAGCACATCGCCCAGTGAAGTGGCAGAACTGCCTACCGAGCCACTCAGGCTCAGGCTGGGGTAGTAGCTGGTGGCCGTCACCTTGATGCTCTTCAGCGACTGCCGCAGGCGCAGCTCGGCAGCGCGCAGGTCCGGTCGGCGTGCCAGCAACTCGGCAGGCATGCCTTCAACCAGGGCCGGGCTCTGCGCGACATCCAGGTTCTGCGGTTCGTTCGCCAGTGGCCAGGGCTGGCCATCCAGCAGCACGGTCAAGGCATTACGGGTCTCCACCCGTTGCTGTTCCAGCTGCGATTGCGCAGCCTTCTGGCTCTCGATGTTCTGCTGTGCCTGACGCACTTCCAGCCGCGAAACGCCACCAGCATCGAACTGGGTCTGCACCAATGAAGCAGTACGCTGCAAACGCTCAAGATTGGCCTGGCCGGTGGCAATCGCCTGGTTGAGATAACCCAGCTGCCAGTACAGCTCGGTGCTCTGGCCGACCAGGCTCAGCGCCGTACTCTGCAGGTCCTGCGCGGTGGCCTGCGCTTCCCAGCGGGCGATATCGCGCTGGCCACGCAGCTTGCCCCACAGGTCCAGCTCCCAGCCCAGCGAGACGCTGGCGCTGTTGTTGCGCGACCAGTCGTCGCTGCTGTCGATGCTGCGGCTGCTATTGGCGCTGACCGAGCCGCTGGCTTGCGGCCACAGGTCGGCACTGGCCAAGCCAGCTTGGGCGCGGGCACGTTCCAGCTTCAAACCGGCCGAGGCCATGTCGGTGTTGCTGGCCAGCACGCGCTCGATCAGCTGGTCCAGGTTCGGATCGGCGAAGCCTTGCCACCAGGCGTCGGCATGCACATCGGCAACCGGTGCGGTCACTTCGTGCTCGATGGCCTGCACCGGTGCATTGGCGGCGGCATCGCCACGGCCGTAGACAGTGGGCACGCGCAGGTCGGCGGCAGGGTCGGCGCTGGGCGTGGTGGCGCAGCCGACCAAGGCAGCAGTCAAGGCAGCGGAGAGTAGTACGGGACGCAGTGCTTTCATGGTCATCTTCATTCGCGGGCCAAGGCCTCGACCGGGTCGAGCTGGGCGGCGTTGCGGGCCGGCAGGAAGCCGAACGCCACGCCGATCAGGGTCGAGCAGGCGAAGGCGGCAACGATCGAGCCGGTGGAGAACAGCAGGGTGAAGCTGGCACCAAAGGTCTGGAAGGCCCAGCCGATCGACAGCGCCAGCGCGATGCCTAGCACGCCGCCGAGCAGGCAGACCAATACCGCTTCGATCAGGAATTGCTGGCGGATATCGCTTTGCCGCGCACCCACTGCCATGCGCACGCCGATCTCGCGGGTACGCTCGGTCACCGATACCAGCATGATGTTCATCACGCCGATGCCGCCGACCACCAGTGCAATCGCGGCGATCGCGCCGATCAGCAAGGTCATGGTCTTGGTGGTGGACTCGATGGTCTCGCGGATCTCGGCAGTGTTGCTGAGGAAGAAGTCCTCGGTGCCGTGGCGCAGGGTCAGCAGTTTGGTGATCGCCGATTGCGCGGCATCTATCGGCGTGTCGTCCTTGACCCGCAAGGTGATGCTGCTCAGGTAGGTCTGCCCCAGCATGCGTGCCATCACCGTGGTGTACGGCACCCAGACGCTGAGATTGGTGCTGCCACCAAAGCCCATCGACTGGCGCTTGGCCACACCGATCACCCGCGCCGGCACATTGCCCAGCAGCACCACCTTGCCGAGCGGATCATCACTGCCAAATAGCTGGCTGCGCGTGTTCTCGTCGATCACCACCACCTGTGCCAGGCCCTTTACTTCGCTTTCATCGAAGTAGCGACCGCTGATCAAGGTCATGCCCTTGACCCGGAAGTATTGGTCACCGATGCCGGCAACCTGCGCCGAAGCGGCCTTGTTGCCTACACGTGCGGTCACCGAACTGGACACGCTGGGGGTGACGCTGTCGATGTAACTCTGCGTGGCGAGTGCTTCGGCATCGCTGCTTTTCAGTGTCTGTACGCGACCGGAGCGCATGTCGCCGAAGCCTTTGCCCGGATACACGTCGATGGTGTTGGTGCCCAGCGAGGATATGTTCTGCAGGATCTGCTGCTGAGAGCCGTTGCCCATCGCCACCACCGACACCACCGAGGCGATGCCGATGATGATGCCGAGCATGGTCAGGAAGGTGCGCAGGCGGTGCGCGTTCATTGCCAGCAAGGCCATGCGGAAGGCTTCGACGAAACGATCGCGCGCGGCCTGGAAAGCACTGCCGCCGGTGCGCACGGGGGCAGGGCGTTGCTGTTTCTGCAGTGCTGGCACCTTGTCGTTGCGACGGTCGGCGACGATCACGCCATCGTGGATTTCGATGATGCGCTGGGCGTGCTCGGCCACGTGCATGTCGTGGGTGACGATGATGATGGTCTGGCCCTCGGCATGCAGCTCGCCGAGGATGTTCATCACTTCTTCGCCCGAGGCGCTGTCCAACGCGCCGGTGGGTTCGTCGGCCAGGATCACCTCGCCGCCGTTCATCAGCGCACGCGCGATCGAGACGCGCTGCTGCTGGCCGCCGGACAGCTGGCCCGGCTTGTGGCCCATGCGGTCGCTCAGGCCCAGCCGCGCGAGCAGCGCCTCGGCGCGGCTGCGGCGGGCGTCGGCAGGCGTACCGGCATAGATCGCCGGTACTTCCACGTTGCCGCGTGCATCCAGATCGCCCAGCAGGTGATAGCGCTGGAAGATGAAGCCGAAGTGTTCGCGGCGCAGCTCGGCCAGTTCGTCCGGTTGCATGCGTCCAGTTTCGCGGCCGGCTACTTTGTAGGAACCCACGGTGGGGCGGTCCAGGCAGCCGAGGATGTTCATCAAGGTCGACTTGCCCGAACCGGACTGGCCAACGATGGCGACCATCTCGCCGGCGTGGATGTCGAGGTTGACGTCCTTGAGCACGGCGATGGTGTCCTCGCCGGCCGGAAACTCGCGACGCAGGTCGCGCAGTTGCAGGAGTGGCTGGCTCATCGGCGCGGGCCGCCCATCATCGGACCCATCGGACTGCGCTGGTTGCTGCTCGACTTCTCGCCAGCGGTGACTTCGCCGACCACGACCAGCTCGCCTTCCTTCAGGCCTTCCAGTACTTCGACGTTGGAGCCGTTGTTGAGGCCGACCTTGATCGTGCGCGGCTCCGGCTGGCCGTCCTTGTTGACCACGCGAACCACGTAGCTGTTGCTCTTGGCCAGTGCGGCGGCATCCGGCTGGCGGCGCTGCTGGCGCTGGCCTTCCTGCTTGCTGCGGGCGGCGCGCTGCTCGCCATTGGCGGCATTCGGGCCGCGGTCGCGGCCGCCTTCCGGCACCTTGGGGCCGAGTGCGACGGTGGGGATCAACAGCGCATCCTTGGCCTGGGCCAGCATCACCGAGACCTGCGCGGTCATGTCGATGCGCAGCGTGCCGTCCGGGTTCTCGACGTCGAACAGTGCGTTGTAGTACACGGCGGTGCTGGAGCTGGATGAGGACGAACTGCTGGAGGTGGTGCTGTCGGTGCTGATCGAGGCAGGCGCCGGGTTCACCGTACGCAGCTTGGCTTCGTACTTGTGGTCCGGGTTGCCGAGGATGGTGAAGTACACCGGCATGCCGGGCTTGATCTTGACCACGTCGGCTTCGGAGATCTCGGCATTCACCGTGACCAGATCCAGTCGTGCCAGCTTGACGATGGTCGGTGCCGACTGGTTGGCGTTGACCGTACGACCTTCTTCGGCAACCACCGCGACCACGGTGCCGTCGATGGGCGCGGTGATGCGGGTATAGCCGAGGTTGGCCTGGGCGGTGCCCAGTTCGGTTTCGCGCTGGCGGATCTGCGCATCGAGTGCACGGATCTGCGCGCGGGTGCTGGCCAGGTTGGCCTCGGCCGACTCGTAGTCGGCGCGCGAGGTGGCTTCGGCGGCCAGCATCTCCTTCTGGCGGGCGAAGGCCAGCTCGGACTCCTTCAGTGAGGCGGTCTGCACCGCGCGCTGGGCGCGGATGTTCTCCAGCGCGGCTTCGGCATTCTTCAGGCTGTTTTCCTGGGTAACCGAGTCGATCTCGGCGATCAGGTCGCCTTGTTTGACCACATCGCCCAGCTGCACCTTCAGCACCTTGATCTGGCCGGAAGCCTGGGCGCCGACGCTGACCAGCTTGTAGGCATCGATCACGCCGGTGGCGTCGACGGTCTGTTCCAGATCGCCACGGCTGACCGGAGAGGTGGCCATCGAAGGGGCAGCGGGCTTGCGTGTGGCCCAGAACACGCCGCCGGCGATCAGGGCGACGATGGCAGCGGCAAGCAGGATGCGATTGCGGCGGGAGGAGGGCAGCAGCTTCACGGTGATCAGGCACTCAGGCTGGGCCGCAGCGTGCGGCGTTGAAGCCAGTGTGGTCAGCACCCTGTTCAGCCTCAAGGCACAGTGTGTGTCGGCGTGTATCAGGTTCAGCAAGCCATGTATCGGCGTGTATCAAGTGCAGGTGTTGATACACGCCGATACGTATGCGGGCGCGCACGACGATCCGCTAGCATGGATCATTGGCCCATGACGGACATACAGACCTTGCACCGCTTGTTGGTGGTAGACGACGACAGTGACATCCGCAGCCTGCTGGCCGAGCAACTGGGCCGGGCAGGCTATGCCGTGAGCACGGCGGCCGATGGCAACGAGATGCGCCAGGTATTGGCGCGCGAGCACATCGACCTGATCGTGCTGGACCTGAATCTGCCGCGCGAAGACGGCCTGGCGCTATGCCGTGAGCTGCGCGTGCGCTCGACCACGCCGGTGATCATGCTGACCGCACGCAGCGAACCGATTGATCGCGTGCTGGGGCTGGAAATGGGCGCCGATGATTACCTGGCCAAGCCCTTCGAGCCGCGCGAGCTGCTGGCGCGTATCCGCAACGTGTTGCGCCGGACCGAGGCCTTGCCGACCAACATGGAGCCGCTGGCGATGCGTCGGGCGCTCTTTTCCGGCTGGGTATTCGATCTGGAACACCGGCATTTGGTAGATCCGGCCAAACGGGTGGTGATGCTGTCTGGTGCCGAGTTCCGCCTGCTGCGGGTGCTGGTGGCACATGCCAACAAGGTGTTGTCACGCGAACAGTTGGTATCGCTGAGCAGCGGTCGCAACTACGAATCGCAGGACCGCGCCATCGACCTGCAGATCAGCCGCCTGCGGCAGAAGCTGGCTGATGCTGGCGGTGCCGACGGCCTGATCAAGACCGTGCGCAACGAGGGCTATGTGTTCGCCAGTGCGGTGACGCTGGAATGAAGCGGCTGCGCCTGTTCCTGTCGTCGATGGCCGGGCGGCTGTTCGTCATCCTGCTGGTCGGCATGATGGTGGCGGCGATTGGCGCGACGCTGCTGGCCGAGAGCCGACGCCAGCAGGAGTTCGAGCGGCAGAACCTTGCCCGTATCGCCGATCGGCTGCAGGGCTTCGTCAATCTGCTGGACGGCAATCCGGAGCTGCGCAGCCGCCTGCTGGCCGTTGGCGGGCCCAATGTACGTGAGGTCAAAGGCGAGGTCCGTACTGGGGACATGGACAGGGCGCTGATGGACGTGCTGGCCGCGCGCGGTGGCGCGCTTGCCAGTGCACAGGTGCGCGCCAGCAGCTTCCGTGCCTGCATGCCGCCATTACCCGAGTTCCTGCCGCCGCCCGATCGCGGGCAGCGTCCTTCGCACCGGCACGAGCGCGACCCGGCGTTCACTCCGCCACGCTGCCGGCTGGTGGAGTTGAAGCTCAGCGACGGTACCCCGCTGCGGCTTGCGCTGGAATACCCTGCGATGGCACGGCGCTCGGCGTCGGCATTTGATCCGTGGTTCCTGTCGCTGCTGGCGCTGGCGATTGGTTTGTTGGCCTATCTGGTTGCACGTATCGCCAGTTCGCCACTGCAACGCTTGGCAACGCATGCCACCGAACTCGGCCACGACCTGCAGCGGGCCCCCTTGCCGGTGTCCGGGCCGCTCGAAGTGCAGCGCGCCGCCGAGGCGTTCAATGCCATGCAGCTGCGGCTGCAGCGGCACCTCGGCGAGCGCACACAGATGCTGGCGGCGATCACCCACGATCTGCAGACGCCATCGACGCGGCTGCGACTGCGGCTGGAAAACGTGCAGGACGAACAGTTGCGCGAACGCCTGATTGGTGATCTTGCCGCGATGCAGGCCTTGATCCGTGAAGGCCTGGAACTCGCCCGCAGCGCCGAGAGTGCCGAGCAACGCGCCGCATTGGATCTGGATTCATTGCTGGAAAGCGTGGTCGAGGATGCCGCCGAATCCGGGCATGATGCGGTGCTGGAGCAGGGGAGCGGCGCGGTGCTGATGCTGCGGCCGTTGGCGATGCGGCGTTTGTTCTCCAACCTGGTCGACAACGCGGTGAAGTACGGCCGCGCCGCGTATGTAAGCGCACGCCGCGACGGTGCCGCCGTGGAGGTGCGGGTGCGCGACAACGGGCCAGGCTTGGCCGAGGAAGAGCTGGAAGCGGTGTTCACCCCGTTCCTGCGCCTGGAGACCTCGCGCTCGCGCGAGACCGGTGGTGCCGGCCTTGGCCTGACCATCGCCCGCGCGCTGGCCGAGAAGGACGGTGCAAGCCTGGTCCTGCGCAACCACCCGCAAGGCGGCCTGGAGGCCATCGTTCGCTGGGAAGCACCGCAGTGGCCAGCCAACGGATAAGGCCGGTGCTGTTTGTGGGAGCGGTGTAAACCGCGAAGCTACAGAATCTTCCGGAGCCGGCAGCGGTGAACCACCATCTGTGTCTCAAACGTAGGAAGCTCCAGCCGCAATCTGTCAGATATCCAGCTTCGCGGCTGACGCCGCTCCTACAAACGCTGCCGCTGCGGCGTTGCTGTCATCAGCTCGACAAGCTTTCACACTGCCAATCACACTCCAGCGAAAATCCCGGGCGGGCGGCAGTCTTGGTTCCTGCAAGCTCCCGACGGTTTGCTAGTATCCCCGGATCAGCTTGGGGCACGAACGATGGCAGCAGGGAACAATCCGATCACCCGGTCGAGCGAGGGGCTACGCGCACGGTGGGGCAGGGCGAATGTCTTTGCAGGTCTACGCCAGTCAGCGCTGTTGTTGATGGCGGCAGCTGCCACCACACCGGCTTGCGCGCAAGGCGCTGCGAAGGTGTCTTTGCCAGCCTCGCAGTTGGCAATACTGCCGCTGCCCGGCTTGCTCACCGCCCTTTGCATACTGTTGCTGCTGGCCGTGCTGTGGCTGGCGATGCAGCTCAGGCAGCAGCGCGGGCAAGCACAACAACTGGCTGCCCGGGAACAGGCGCGATCGGATCAGCTGCACCAGCAGAACGGCCGACTGGAAGCAGCCTTGCTGGAAAAGGCCGAGCTCGAGCACAAACTGCGCGAGCAGGCCGAAGCATTTGAGCGACTGGCCAATGAAGATGATCTCAGCGGGCTGCCCAACCGCCGCGCGTTTGACGACGTGCTGGCGCGTGACATGGCAGCAGCACGTCGCACCGGGCGCTCGTTGAGCCTGGTGGTGCTGAGCATCGATCACCTCAAGCAGATCAATGCCGAGTGGTCGCGTGCAGTTGGTGATCTGGTGCTGTGCGAAGTAGGCGATCTGATGCGGCGCAGCCTGCGTGCATCCGATATGCCGGCACGGCTGGGCAACAAGGAGTTCGCCGTGCTGTTGGCTGATACCGCACTGCCCGAGGCCGAGATCGCCTGCCAGCGCCTGCAACGTCTGTTCGGCCAGTACGCCGAGTGGGGCGGCCATGAGGCCGGTGACATCAAGGTCAGTTTCAGTGCTGGCGTTGTGCAGCTGGGTGAAGACGATCAGGCGCCGGTACTGTTCTACCAGCGTGCAAAGAACGCATTGGCACAGGCGAAGAAGGACGGCCGCGCAAGAACCTGCGCGGCCTGAGAACGTTACAGTTCAGCGACCGGGTGCGGTCGGCCAGGCGTTGACGATCTTGCAGAACAGGCGTGCGGTTTGCTCGGTGTCGTACACCGCGCTGTGCGCTTCGCTCGCGTCCCATTCAAAACCAGCCGCCTGCACCGAGCGGGCGAGTACGGTCTGGCCATAAGCCACGCCGGCAAGCGTCACTGTGTCGAACACGCTGAACGGATGGAAGGGGTTGCGCTTGTGGCCACTGCGGGCGACGGTGGCGTTGACGAAATTCAGGTCGAAATGGGCGTTGTGGCCGACCAGGATCGCGCGCTGGCAGTTGTACTTCTTCATTGCGGCACGCACCGGCGCGAATACGTGCTCCAGCGCGTCACGCTCAGGCTTGGCCAGGCGGAACGGGTGGTCGAGCACGATGCCGGTGACTTCCAGCGATTTGGGGTCGATTTCGGTGCCTTCGGCGGGGATCACATGCGCGCTGGCGGTCTGGCCCGGGTAGAGCAGGCCGTTCTCGTCCATCTCCACCGGCACGGCGGCGATCTCCAGCAGGGCATGGCGATTACAGTCAAAGCCGCCCGTTTCCACGTCCACCACCACCGGCAGGAAGCCACGGAAGCGTTGCGCCATCGGTGTGAAAGCAGGGCGGGGGACCGAGGGTTCAGCAAATTCGTTCATCGCAATAGGGTAGCAGAGCGGGTCAAGTGGCCGTGTCAGCAAGGGGCGGCAAGCGCTGTGGGGCGCCTGCAGTGCCGAGCCATGCTCGGCAGGGGCTTTACCGATGTAGTGCCGTGCCATGCTCGGCAGGGGCTTTACCGGTAGAGCCTCAGCCGAGCATGGCTCGGCTGTACAGGGGCATTCCCGGTAATGCCGAAAGCCAACCCCTCCCCAACCCTCCCCTACGGCTTCGGCGCAAGGGAGGGGGCAGAAGCACCCAGCAAACAGCCCTTGTCCCGCAATTGCTGCAGCATTGCCGTGCCATTGCTGATGAAAACAGCATCCGCCGCTGTACCTGCCTCAACTGCCAACGCCCACAGCTGCTCAAGCCCACTGAGTTCGGGAAACTGCTCCAGCCTCTCCAGCAAGCGGTACAGCAACGGCGAGAGCTCGGAGAACAGAATAGTTCCGTCAGTCTCGCGTCTGGCCAGCAATAAAGTCGGCTGCAGCGGCGGCTCACCGGGCTGATATTCCAGACCAATCCTATGCACTGGCCACTGGTAGGCCAGCGCCCGACACCAGGGCGAGCAGACCGGGCTGCCAGTCAGCAGGTCAGCATCAGGGTCATGCGCTGGTAGCGGCTCGTCGCCTATCTTCAGCGCCAACTCGATCCATTCGTAATGCGCCAGTTCCAGCAACCACGGCGCTTGCGGATCGGCCGGCCGACTGTCCAGAAAGGCAATGAACTCCTGGCCGATCTCCGGGAACAGCGGCGTATGCGCGCTGTGCTCGCGACAGAAAACACGCACCAGCTGCTGCCAGCGCGACTCACCCAAGGTACGCGCGATCACCGGAAAATTGGCGGCCAGCAGACTCTGGATATTGTTGAAGTACAGCTCGCGGTACACCTGCATGCGTGTGTCGTCGATGCCTGCCGGAGCAGGCTGTTGCGACGGATCGCGCAGGTGCGCGGCGAAGCGCATCTGTAATTCGCGCAGTGACTCAGCCATGAGCGGCCTGCTGCAATTGACGGATACGCATCAATTCTTCCAGCAGCTCGGGCAGCGGCGGGAAGTTGAAGTCGCGCTCCAGCAGGGTGGGGCGCACGCCGTGCAAGGCATAGGTGTCGGCCAGCAAGGCCCATACATCACCCTTGACCGGCATGCCATGGGTGTCGATCTTCAGGTCTTCGGCTTCGTCGTGATGGCCGGCAACGTGGTAACTGGCAATGCGCTGCGAGGGCAGCCGTGCAAGAAAGGCGCGGGCGTCATAGCCATGGTTGATGGCGTTGACGTAGACGTTGTTGACGTCGAGCAGCAGCTCGCAATCGGCCTCTTCGAGCACGGCGTTGATGAAATCGGCCTCGTCCATGTCGGCTGCAGGTACAGCGTAGTAGGAGGCGTTTTCCACGGCGATGCGACGACCGAGGATGTCCTGGGCCTGGCGGATACGCGCGGCAACATGGTGCACGGCTTCGGCGGTGAACGGCAGCGGCAGCAGTTCGTAGAGATGGCCGTCATCCGTGCACCAGCTCAGGTGCTCGCTGTACAGCGCGACCTTGTGCTGGTCGAGGAAGCGCCGCGTGCGCGCAAGGAATTCCACATCCAGCGGGGCGGGGCCACCCAGCGACAGCGACAGGCCATGGCAGCTGAGCGGGTGCCGCTGCGACAGCGCGGACAGCGCTTCGCCCAAACTGCCGCCAACGCCGATCCAGTTATCCGGAGCGCATTCGAGAAAATCGAATGCGCCAGCCGGTGCAGCCGCCAAGGCGTCGAGCAGCGAGCGCCGCAGGCCCAGGCCAGCACTGGCCTGGGCAGGCATGCGCTGGTGGAGTGGTGTGCCGGGCTTAGTGCTTACCGCCACACTTGCCCTCACCACACTTGCCTTCAGCCTTGGCTTTGTCTGCAGTGGCAGCTGCTTCGCCCTCGGCCTTGGTGGCGTCGGTCTTGGGCTTGTCCTTGTCGGCGCCGCACTTGCCTTCGCCACATTTACCTTCGCCGCACTTGCCTTCGGCCTTCTGCTTGGCGGCAGCGTCGGCATTTTGTTCGGTAGTTGCAGTGGCTTGCGCTTCAGCGGTTGGCGGGGTCTGGACGCTGGCGCCGAGGGCGTAGCCCTGGGCCAGGTCGGTCATGGCAAAAGCAGGTGCCGCCATGCCGCCGAGCAGGGCTGCGCCCAGGGCGAGGGAGGCGGGTTTGCGGATGTCGATGGCCATTGGAATGTCTCCGGTAGTGGTAGGGCCGGGGGGAGGCTGGAGCTTAGCAAGCGCCCGCTGCCAACGGCGCCACCTTGCCATCGTTGGAATGACAACGGGCCCACTTGGGGCCCGTGTCGATTCAGCTGGCGATGGGGATCAGCGGTGACCGTTGACGATATCGATGATCAAGCCGGTGGCTACTGCCATCAGCACATAGCGGTCATCGACCTTGCGCCATTCGTTGCCGCGGCCGGGCCTGCGCAGCCCATGCTTGCTGTAATCAGCAATACGGTTGCCGCGCTGGTTCTGCGGCAGGCGCTCGCCCTTGCGTGGCGCATGGTGCGCGCTGTTGTTGGACGCATGGCGTGCTCCGTTGTGCGCGGCAGGCGCAGGAGCATTGTTGCCGTGGCTTTGGGCGTGGGGTGCAGACGCATGGGCTGACTTGTCGTGACGGCTGTCGTCACGGTCACGATCCTGCGTGGGGCCGGCAAAGGCGGCACCGGAGGCCAGCAGGGACAGGCTCAGGAGGGGGGCAGCGATACGCTTCATGGCAATTCCTCAATGCGCGGCGGGAGTGCTGCGGACGAGTCCATGCTCGGAAAAATTGCGTGAATGCGTGATTAAAAATGCCAGCCGGGGCGTATCGCTTTGTACCGTTGTGTATCGACCCGCCGCGACACAGTGCGGCGGGCCAACGCGAACCGGAAGGTGGGGGGGGGGGCCCCGCCCCCCGGCGCCCCGCCCCCCGGCCCCCCCCGCCGCGGGGGGGGGGGGGGGGGGGGGGGGGGGGGGGGGGGCGGGTGGGGGGCGTAGGATTCAATTCTAGAAAAAATTGGGTTATTGGGTATTTAAAACGCCCCGCCGGGTTTTACCGCTTTGACGCTTTGTTTACCCCCCCCCCGCTACACTGGGGGGGGGGCCAACGCGAACCGGAAGGTCGCTGCGCCCGCTGCACGCGGACGCAGCGACCTTGCAGCCGCCGATCAGGCGTGGTCGACGGTGCTGGTTTCGTCACGCTTCTCGCGCGGCGGCAGCGGTGCATCACCGTGCACCAGGAACCAGACGTTCTCGGCGATGTTGGTGGCGTGGTCGCCGATGCGTTCCAGGTTCTTGGCCATGAACAGCAGGTGCGTGCACGGGGTGATGTTGCGCGGGTCTTCCATCATGTAGGTCAGCAGCTCGCGGAACAGCGCGGTGTACTGCGCATCCAGGCGCGCATCGTCGGCACGCAGCTTCAGTGCAGCCTCGGCATCGTTGTCACGGTAGGCTTCCATCGCGCGGCGTACCTGCTGTGCAGCCAGTCGGCCGAGTGCGCGTACGCCCTGGATCTGCGGCAACGGCGGTACGGCGGCCAAGGCAATGGAGCGCTTGGCGACGTTGGCGGCATAGTCGCCGATGCGTTCGATATCGGCGGGGATGCGCAGGCCGGCAAGAATTTCGCGCAGGTCGCGGGCCATCGGCCCGCGCAGGGCCAAGCGCATCACGTCGTGGCTGATCTGCTGTTCGAGCTGGTCAATGGCCTCGTCGTTGGCGACGATGCGCTGCGCGGCTTTTTCGTCGCGGCGTTCGATCACGTCCAGCGCGGCTTCGAGTTGGGCAACGGACATTTCGCCCATGCGCACGATCTCGGCTACCAGTCGCTGCTGTTCTTCGTCATAGCTCTTGACGATGTGGTCGTTGGGAAGATTCATGGAATGCTCGCTGGAGACTGTTCGGGTGGGACTGCATTCGTTCGGGAGCTGCGTTGCCATCCATGGCGTACATCTGGCTTCGGAGTGCGGCCCGGCCGTCCTTGGCCAGGCGTCCAGCGGGCGGCGAACCGTTGCACAGTCCGCGCGCGCCAGCCTCAGCCAAAGCGACCGGTGATGTAATCCTCGGTCTGCTGCTTGGAAGGGTTGGAGAATATGGTTTCGGTGCGGTCATGCTCGATCAGGTCGCCCAGGTACATGAAGGCGGTGTAGTCGGAGACGCGCGCGGCCTGCTGCATGTTGTGGGTGACGATGGCGATGGTGTAATCGTTCTTCAGCTCTTCGACCAGCTGCTCGATGCGGCTGGTGGAGATCGGGTCCAGCGCCGAGGTCGGTTCGTCGAGCAGCAGCACATCCGGGCGCAGGGCCACGGCACGGGCGATACACAGACGCTGCTGCTGGCCGCCGGATAGACCAAGTGCGCTCTGGTTGAGCTTGTCCTTCACTTCGTCCCACAGCGCGCCCTGGCGCAGCGCCTGTTCGACGCGCACGTTCATCTCGGCCTTGGACAGCTTCTCGTGGTGGCGGATGCCGTAGGCGACGTTCTCGAAGATGGTCATCGGGAACGGCACCGGCTTCTGGAACACCATGCCAACCTTGGAGCGCAGGCGGTTCATCGGGTACTTGGGCGAGAGGATGTTCTCACCGTCCAGCAGCACTTCACCGCGCGCTTCCAGCTTGGGATACAGCGCGTAGATGCGGTTGAAGATGCGTAGCAGGGTGGATTTGCCGCAACCGGACGGGCCGATCAGCGCGGTGACACGCTTTTCCGGGATCTCCAGGTTGATGCTCTTCAGCGCGTGGAACTTGTCGTAGTAGAAGTCCAGGCCGCGTGCTGCCAGCTTGACCGGCGCCGGCGTGTGCAGCGACTGGTTGGCGGCGGGCACGGAGATGCGCTGCATCGGTACGGCGTTGCTGAGGTCGTTCATGGGAAGGTCCATGGCAGTCAATCGTTTAAGTTCAGTCGTTCGAGATGCGGTTGCGCAGCAGCAGGCCGCGCGCGGAGAGGCTGACCAGCAGGACGAACACGGTCAGCACCAAGGCACCGGCCCAGGCCAGCACCTGCCAGGATTCGTACGGGCTGCCGGCAAACTGGTTCATCACCACCGGTACCGAGGCCATCGGCTGCATCACGTTGCTGTTCCAGTACTGGTTGCCGAAGGCGGTGAACAGCAGCGGCGCGGTTTCGCCGGAGATGCGCGCCAGCGACAGCAGGATGCCGGTGACGATGCCGGCCAAGGCACTGCGGTACAGCACCTGCATGATCACTTTCCACTGCGGCACACCGAGTGCCAGGGCGGCTTCGCGCATCTGCACCGGCACCAGCCGCAGCATTTCGTCGGTGGTGCGGATCACCACCGGCAGCACGATGAAGGCCAGCGACAAGGCGCCTGCAAATGCCGAGAACTGGCCGCCGGTCTGCATCACGTAGAGCGTGTAGACGAACAGGCCGAGCACGATCGACGGTGCCGACAGCAGGATGTCATTGACGAAGCGGACCACGGTGCCGGCCTTGCGGGCATTGCCGTATTCGGCAAGCCAGGTGCCGGCGGCCACGCCCAGCGGTGTGCCGATGCCGATCGCCATCGCACACATCACCGCGCTGCCGAAGAAGGCGTTGAGCAGGCCGCCTTCCTGCATCGGCGGCGGCGTCATCTTGGTGAACAGGTTGATGTTGATGCCGGGCAAGCCCTTGGACAACAGCGTCCACAGGATCCAGCCGAGGAAGAACAGGCCGAACAAGGCGGTCGCGCAGCCCATGAACAGGGCAAGCAGATTGACGACGCGACGGCGCAGGTACAGCGAATCAGCGGAAGCGGACATCAGTTGCCCTCCTTGCGGGACAGGCGCATCAGCATCAGGCGGGCCAGTGCCAGCACCACGAAGGTGACGATGAACAAGACGAAGCCGAGCAGCAGCAGTGCCGAGCGGTAGGTCTCGGTGGCTTCGCCGAAGTCATTGGCGATCAGCGCGGCGATGGTGGTGCCCGGCTCCAGCAGCGACGGCGTCAGACGCACGCTGTTGCCGATCACGAAGGCCACGGCCATGGTTTCGCCAAGTGCACGGCCCAGGCCCAGGAACACGCCGCCGATCACCGCGGAGCGGGTGTAAGGCAGCACGATGTCCCAGCTCACTTCCCACTTGGTCGAACCCAGTGCGTAGGCGGATTCCTTCAAACGGGTGGGGACGGTAAGGAAGACCTCGCGCATCACCGAGGAGATGAAGGGGATGACCATGATCGCCAGCACGAAGCCGGCGGTAAGCATGCCGATGCCCAGCGGCGGACCGCGGAACAGTGCGCCGATCACCGGCAGTGGGCCGATGTGATCGTTGAGGAACGGGGTGACATATTCGGTCATCACCGGCACCAGCACGAACAGGCCCCACATGCCATAGATGATGGAGGGGATGCCGGCCAGCAGTTCGATGGCGGTGCCAACCGGGCCACGCAGCCAACGCGGCGCGACTTCAGTAAGGAAGAAGGCGATGCCGAAGCTCACCGGCACTGCGATCAGCATCGCGATCAGCGCGGTGACGATGGTGCCGTAGATCGGTGCCAATGCACCGAACTTGTTCTCGACCGGGTTCCACTCGGAGGAGTAGAAGAAGCTCAGACCCTGCTCCTGCAGCGCGTGGCGACCGCCCCAGAGCATGGACAGAGCGGCACTGGCCAGGGCGACCAGCACGAAGATCACGGTGGCGATCAGGAACCAGCGGAACAGCCGGTCGTTGCGGGCATCGCGCAGGTCGCGCGAGGTGGGCGAGGAAGCTAGGGACGGTGCAATGGCATTCATGGCAGCGGCAGGGGCCCAGGAGGATGCGGTGGTGTTTCTGTCCCCGAGGTCGGGGAATTCAATTCTTCGAGGTCGTGACCCCCGCCTGCGCGGGGATGACGGTATGACAGAGGCGGGCGCACCTGCGGTGTGCCCGCTTCACTACGTCACTTGAACTCGGCAGCCCAGTACGCTTCGATCTGGGTGACCAGCTCGGCCGGCAGCGGCACGTAGTGCAACTCGTTGGCCTGGGCCTGGCCATTCTCGAAGGCCCACTTGAAGAACGCGCGGGTATCGGCGCTGCGCTTGGCATCCTTCGGCTGCTTGTGCATCAGCATGAAGTTGGTGGCAGTGATCGGCCATGCATTGGCGCCCGGTGCGTTGGTGATCACCAGGTTGAAGTCCTTGGCGTTGGCCCAGTCGGCGCTGGCAGCAGCGGCGGCAAAGGTCTCGGCGGTCGGCTGTACCCAGCTGCCAGCGGCGTTCTGCATCGAGGCATACGGCATGTTGTTCTGCAGTGCGTAGGCCAATTCGACGTAACCGACCGAGCCCTTGATCTGCTGCACGTAGGAGGCAACGCCTTCATTGCCCTTGCCACCGACGCCGTCCGGCCACTGCACCGAGGTGCCTTCGCCAACCTTTTCCTTCCACTCGCCGCTGACCTTTGACAGGTAGTTGGAGAAGTTGAAGGTGGTGCCCGAACCGTCGGAGCGGTGCACCAGGGTGATCTTGGTGTCGGGCAGGGTCACGCCCGGGTTGGCATCGGCGATGGCCTTGTCGTTCCAGGTCTTGATCTTGCCCAGGAAGATGTCAGCCAGCAGGGTGCCGCTCAGGCGCAGCTGGCCCGGCTGCAGGCCTTCCAGGTTGACCACAGGCACCACGCCGCCGATTGCCGACGGGAACTGGCCCAGGCCAGCCTGCGCCAGTTCTTCGGTGGAGAGCGGCTTGTCGGAAGAGCCGAAGTCAACGGTGCCGGCCTTGATCTGGGCGATGCCGCCACCCGAGCCGATCGACTGGTAGTTGATCTTGGCGCCGGTAGCGGCGTTGTAGTCGGCCGACCACTTGGACACCAGCGGGAAAATGAACGATGCGCCGGCGCCGGAGATCTCAACGGCGACCTTGTCACCGGCGGCTGCCGCGGAGGCACCAGCAGCGTCGGGGCCGGAAGCGGCCTGGTTGCCCTTGTCACCACAGGCCGACAGGCCCAGGGCGATGGCCAGCGAAAGGGCGGCAAGACCGGTCGTGTGCAGCTTCATGCGTCACTCCATAGCGGGAGAAATGCCGGCAGCGCCGGCGGATGCGGCTATGAAATGATGTTTTTGTTACAGCCTGATTACATCGTGAAAAAAATCTGAAAAAGCTCACAGAATCAATGGCTATCGGGTGGGGGATGGCACCTTGAAAGGCAGGGCTGTCGCCCGGAGATGAGGCTTTCCCGGTAATGCTCTGTAGTGCCGAGCCATGCTCGGCAGGGGCCTTCACTAGTAGAGCCTCAGCCGAGCATGGTCCGGCTCTACAGGGGCTTTCCGCGCAATGTCCGACTGTAGTGCCGAGCCATGCTCGGCAGGGGCCTTCACTAGTAGAGCCTCAGTCAAGCATGGCTCGGCTCTACAGGGAGTGGTCCCGGCAATGCCGCAGGGACTGGACCTCCGGCTTCGCGGCTTACGCCGCTCCCACAAAATGATGTGCAAAAAAAAAGCGCGGATCACTTGATCCGCGCTTGAGACGGCGAGGGAGAGGGTCCCGCCGGCTCTTTACTCAGTAACGCAGGTTCTGCTGCCAGTAGGTTTCGATCTGGCGGACCAGCGGGTCCGGCAGCGGCACGTAGTCGAGCTGACGGGCCTGCGCATCACCGTTGGCGTAGATCCAGCGGAAGTACTCAACCGCGGCCTTGGCGCCTTCAGCACTCTTGGGCTGCTTGCGCATCAGGATGAAGTTGGTGGCGGTGATCGGCCATGCCTGCTCGCCCGGGGCGTTGGTCATCACCAGGTAGAAATCACGTGCATTGGCCCAGTCGGCGCTGGCGGCAGCGGCCGAGAAGGTCTCATCACGCGGCTGCACGAAGTTGCCGGCGGCATTCTTCATGCGCGAGAAGGTCAGGCGGTTCTGCAGGGCGTAGGAGAACTCGACGTAACCGATCGAGCCGCGGATCTGCTTGACATAAGCGGCCACGCCTTCGTTGCCCTTGCCGCCGATACCGACCGGCCACTGGACGCTGGTGCCTTCACCGACGGTGGTTTTCCAGTCAGCGTTGACCTTGGACAGGAAGTTGACGAAGTTGAAGGTGGTGCCCGAGCCGTCCGAACGGTGCACGACGGTGATCTTGGTGTCCGGCAGGGTCAGGCCAGAATTGAGCGCGGCGATGGCCGGATCATTCCACTTGGTGACCTTGCCCAGGAAGATGTTGGCCAGGGTCGGGCCGTCCAGCTTCATCGCACCGGCTTCCACGCCCGGCACGTTCAGTACCGGCACCACGCCGCCGATCACCGACGGAAACTGCACCAGACCGGCCGCGGCCAGTTCTTCTGGCTTCAGCGGGGCGTCGGAGGAGCCGAAATCCACCGTATTGGCCTTGATCTGGGCAATGCCGCCGCCCGAGCCGATCGACTGGTAGTTGATGCGGTTGCTGGTGGCGGCGCTGTAATCGGCCGACCACTTGGACATCACCGGGTAGATGAAGGAAGCGCCAGCGCCGGTAACATCGGCAGCATTGGCGGCGAACACGGACGACGCTGCGAGGATGGCTACAGCGGCGCGCGATTTGATGGCGTGGATCACGAATGGCTCCTGGGAGTTGATGTGCGGTGGTTTCCGCCCCGGCGCCTATTCCATAACCATTTGATGACAGCGCAGCGTCTGTCATGTGACGCACATATGACAGTGACGCATGTGATCAGAATGCTGCTTCAATCTCGCCGGGCAGCGGGTAACTGCGACCCTTTGGTAACAGCTTGAAGCTGCGGACAGGCAGCTCTTCGCGGGCTTCCACGCAGTCACCTTTGGCATCTTCGTGGTTCACGGTTGAACTGCCGCGTTCACGGATTGTCAGCGTTGCCCAGCCTTGCGCCGGGATGGGACCAACCTCCAGCGTGCGCTTTGTCTCATGGAATCCACCGGCACAGCGGGTGTCCCACTCACCGCCGCTGCTGGATACCACGATCTGTTCGGTAATGGCTTCCAGACGGCTGCCGTTGAACACCAGCAGTTGCAGGCGGGTTTCGCTGAAAGGGTTGGGCTGCGAAGAGTTGCTGCGTGAGCTGCGTACGCCGAACGCGCGCACGTTGGGTGAGAGGTTGTAGCGTGCGGTATCCAGGCCGACGCTGTCGACGTGGATGGCATCGCTGCTCATCACGTCAGGCAGGCGGAGTGCTGCGCGTGGACGCAGGCTGGTGCTGTCGACCACCAGGACATCCAGGTCGCCCGGCTGGGAATCACCATTGGGTCCCAGTGGGCCCAGAAACGGCACCGCGATCAAGGTCAACGAAGTATCTGCTGGCCAAACCCGGCAAGCGCCGCGCTCGCTGTCGATGCTCCAGCCGGAGCGGCCGGGCAGGGCGGCAGCGTCGCGCTGTTGGTAGGCCAGGGTGATGCGCGCAGCGGCGTCATCACCACAGTCCTGGGCAAAGCTGGTGAAAGGCAGGCAGAGCAGCAGTAGAAGCAGTGGGGTGCGCATGGATCCGTCCGGTTGGAGCGCCCCCGTAGTTGGCTGTGGGAGCTGCGTAAGCTGCGAAGCTTACACAGCTTCAGTCAGCGCAGCGGCGCCCGCCGTTGTAGGAGCGGCGTGAGCCGCGAAGCTGACAGACCTGCAGATTGCGGCGATTGCTTGGGCCCCGACCTTGCTTGCCTCGCGGCTTACGCCGCTCCTACAAAATCACAATCGCTGCAACGACGAACGCCCCTTGCGGGGCGTTCGTGGTGTTGCATGCAGCCAGTGCTTACCAGAAGAACTGCAGACGCGCTTCCAGGATGTCAGGTTTGTCGCTGACGAACTTCTTGCTGGAAGAGGAGTACTTGTTGCTGTCGACCATCACGTAGTTCAACGAGGCCTTGAAGTTGGAGCGCCAGTACCAGTTGGCGCCGACGGTCCAGATGTCCATCTTGCCACCCAGCACGCCGTCAACCAGCGGGGTGCCGCCGACCACGGCCGGGGCCTTGAGGCCGCCGTCGTTGAGATCGATGTGGTCGAAGCGTGCGCCCAGCTGCCACATGCCGCGGCCCGGCTCATCCGGCAGGCCCAGGCTCGGGGTGCCGCCCTTATAGCCCCAGGTCTCACCGGTGACGTTCCACACGCCGCTGATGTAATAGCCGTCGGTGCTGTAGTTGTCGTGGTCGTAACGCTTGGCCTTGGAGCTGTAGTACTCGCCCTGTGCCTTGAACGGGCCACGCACGTACATGGCTTCGGCACCGATGGTGCTCAGGCGGTCGGTGTCCTTCAGGTCGCCGCTGTCGACCAGGCGCACGGTGGCAAGGTCGGCATTCGGACGGGCGCGCAGGCGCAGCAGGTCGGCGTCGGTGTCGTAATCAACGTAGCTCAGGCCCAGGTGCAGGATGTTGCCCTTCTCGTTGATCGGGGCGAAGGTGCCGCGTACGCCGTAGCCGCTGCCATGGGCCAGGTCACGGGTCAGCTCGCGGCCGAAGGCCGACGCGGTGACCGACCAGTTGGCATCGCCAACGCCGTAGCCAACGCCGAGGCGGCGGGCGACTGCGTAGGTGTTGGTGACGGTGGCCTTGGAGATGAAGTCGTTGTTCTTGGTGCTGGACAGTTCTTCCAGGCTGTTCGGCTGCTTGTACTGGCCTGCCTGCAGGAAGTGGTTGCTGTTGCCGCCAAGCTTGTACTTGACGTTGGTGTCCAGGAACTTGTCAGCCTTGGCGTCGTAGCCGACCACCCACTCGATGTTGCCCGGGCCCTTGCCCTTCAGCACCAGCTCGGCGCGGCGCAGCTCGAACTCGCTGTCCTTGCCGTTCTTGCCGGTGTTGCCGTTCAAGTCGGCCTTGTCATTGCTGAACCAGTTGCCGTCAGCCTGGACCAGGCCTTCGAAGGTGATTTCGGAACCGCCAATAACGTCGATGGCGACTTCAGCGTGTGCAGCCGGCGCGAACAGTGCAGCAGCCACGGCCGCAGTGAGGAGTTGGCGATGCAGTTTCATTGGGTGGGTAGCCTTGCAGGCGGTTGGAGGTTGCTGCGAAGGCTAGGGCGTAAAGATTGCGTAAATGTGACAGTTCGGCGACCAGCTTTGCCCCTGCGGCACAAGGGCCTGCGTATTTGGCCTATGTGCTGTTACCGGAAAGTGTCGTACAGATGGCAGCGGTAAGCACTCACACAGCCTCGGCGGTCTTGTCCTTGAAGTGGCACAGGTCGCGGATCACGCACTGCGGGCAATCGGGTTTACGCGCCTTGCAGACATAGCGCCCGTGCAGGATCAGCCAATGGTGCGCGTCCTGCAGGAACTCCTCCGGGATTACCTTCATCAGGCCATCCTCGACAGCGCGTACATCCTTGCCAGGCGCCAGTCCGGTACGGTTGGAGACGCGGAAGATATGCGTGTCCACCGCCATCGTCGGTTGGCCGAACGCAGTGTTGAGCACCACGTTGGCGGTCTTGCGGCCAACCCCTGGCAAGGCTTCCAGCGCGGCACGTTCGGCCGGTACTTCGCCGCCGTATTTGTCGACCAGGATCGCGCAGGCGGCGATGACGTTCTTGGCCTTGGCGTTGAACAGGCCGATGGTAGCGATGTAAGGCTTCAGGCCTTCTTCGCCGAGGGCCAGAATGGCCTGCGCGGTATTCGCTACCGGGAACAGCTTGCGGGTGGCCTTGTTGACGCCCACATCGGTGGCCTGTGCCGACAAGGTCACTGCCACCAGCAGCTCGAACGGCGTGTTGTATTCAAGCTCGGTGGTCGGATGTGGATTGAGCTCGCGCAGACGCGTGAACATCTCCCTCACTTCGGCGGCATTCATGCGCTTGCTGCCGCGCGCCGAACTGGTCTTTGGCGTTGCAGCTTTCTTGGCCGCGGCGGTTTTCACCGCGATTTTCTTTGCGCCGATTTTTTTCGCGGTTGCCGCAATTACTGTTGTTTTCTTCACAGCTACTGACTTCATGTTGCGGAATTTCCTGCCGCCCGCGCCTTGGCCCGGGCCAGGATTGCTGCCGCTGCGGAGGGCAGGGCGGGCTTGCTGTCCGCTACCGGCGGCGGCGCACGACGCGCCTGCCGCTCGGCATCACGACGTTCAAGTCGCGCGGCGCGGGCATGATGGCGCTCACGAGCAGCCCAGGCCGTGCGCAGCAGCTGCTGGGCCTGCTGCAGTTGCTGTGGCAGCTGCGGGTGCTCAGGGTCCAGCAATTCGTCGCCGGGCTGCGGCAGGTAGTTCATCAGCCCGGCACGCAGCGCCGCATCCAGATCATCGTCCAGTACGAATTGCAGCAATTGGCGGGGCGTGGCGCTTGCGTTGGACATGGACAAGTCAGCGATTCTTGAATTCCGGCTTGCGGCGTTCCAGGAAGGCGCTGGTGCCTTCGCGCATGTCATCGGTGGAGAACACCAGGCCGAACTGGGCGCTTTCGTATTCCAGTCCTTCCTCGATACCACACTCACCGCCAACATTGATCGCATCGAGGATGCCGCGCAGGGCCAGCGGTGCAGCAGTGGCCAATTGCTCGGCCAGCTTGGTGGTTTCCGCTTCCAGCTCTGCGGCCGGCACTACGCGGGTGACCAGGCCCAGCTGCTGGGCACGCTCGGCGCTGATCGGGGCACCGAGCAGGCACAGCTCCAGCGCGGCCGCGCGGCCGCCCAGGCGCAGCAGACGCTGGGTGCCGCCGAAGCCCGGCACCAGGCCCAGGTTGATCTCCGGCTGGCCGACCTTGGCGCTATCGGCGGCAATGCGCAGGTGGCAGGCCATGGCCAGTTCCATGCCGCCGCCCAGTGCGAAACCGTTCACCATTGCGATGACCGGCTTGTTCAGGCGCTCAATCCGGCGCATCAGACGCTGTCCGACCAGCGAAAAATCGCGGCCCTGAACCGGCGTCAAGGTATTCATTTCGGCGATGTCCGCGCCGGCAACGAAAGCTTTGCTACCCGCGCCCGTCAGG
Source organism: Stenotrophomonas sp. STEN023 (assembly GCF_056760135.1). Taxonomy (NCBI): domain Bacteria; kingdom Pseudomonadati; phylum Pseudomonadota; class Gammaproteobacteria; order Lysobacterales; family Lysobacteraceae; genus Stenotrophomonas; species Stenotrophomonas sp. STEN023. The sequence goes on from NZ_JBRREF010000043.1 coordinate 28,507, forward strand.
ACCACAACCCTTACATCCTCGGCCAGTGCTGCCTCGGCGAAGGCGGCATCCAGGGTTTCCAGGGTCAGCCGGTTGAGGGCATTGAGCTTTTCCGGACGCTGCACGGTGATGGTGCGGACGCCTGCATGGGTGCTGATCGAAACCGGTGAATCGGACATGGGGTCAAAGCCTCAAAACGTTAAAAAAAAGTAATGAAAGGAACTCTTTCAGTCGGCGACGGTCATAGCTGAGCGTCGTCAGTGGCGGACAGCCTTTGTGACGGCTATCCTAACCCGTCGCCTCAGGCGGCATGCTTGCCCTGAGACACCATTCCTGGAGAACTGTTTGATGAAGTTGCGTTCTATCGCGGTCGCCGTGGCCGCCCTGGCCGTCACCGGCACTGCTTTCGCCCAGGACATCGCGTCCGAAAAGGGCAAGCTGAGCTATTACTTCGGCTATGACTACGGCAATAACCTGGCTGAGCTCACCGGTCGTGGCGAGCAGCTGGACATCGCTTCGGTGGTGAAGGGTCTGCAGGATGCCTACGCCAAGAAGCAGCCGGCCATCACCGCCGATCAGCTGAAGCCGGCCGTTGAAGCATTCCAGCGCCGTGAGCAGGGCCGTGCCCAGGCCGCCAAGGCCGAGTACGACAAGGCTGCCGCTGAAAACAAGACCCGTAGTGACCAGTTCATTGCGGCCAACAAGGCCAAGCCCGGCGTGCAGACCCTGGCCAGCGGCGTGCAGTACCGCGTGATCGAAGCCGGTGCCGGTGCCAAGCCGACCCAGGCCAGCACCGTTGCCCTGGAAGTTGCCGGTCCGTTCCCGTACGGCCAGCGTCCGACCGAAGCTCGCCCGGCACAGTCGATTCCGTCGATCAAGCTGAGCGAAGTCGAGATGGCCGCCATGCGCGAAACCCTGCTGCAGATGCCGTCGGGCGCCAAGTGGGAAGTGACCCTGCCGCCGGAAAAGGCCTACGGTGCCGATCCGCGCACCCCGTTCCCGCCGAACGTGGCTGTGCAGTTCGAGATCAAGCTGGTCAGCGTCAAGTAAGCGCAAATCAGTAATGCAGTGGAAAGCGCCGGTGGCAACACCGGCGCTTTCTTTTTGCCTGAAGCTGACGGTAGTGCCGAGCCATGCTCGGTAGGCGGAGTCATCTGTTCGCGAGCAGCTTGGCGGTTACAAGCCTGCGTTTGAGCTTACAAACGTATTGGCACGGACAACAGATACGTTGGAATTGGTAATTGATACGGGTTTCGCAACAACTACGTTGCTCTCGCCCCACCGCAGCGGTTCTTCGTTGTCTCTTGTACCCGCTGAGTTCGCATTCACTGGCATGTGTTGGCATCGCTATGAGCGGGCACCTGTTCATGGCAAAGAAAAACGTCGAGCTCTGAACTAATGTCAATTTTCCATCAGGCCGCCTGCCTATGATCCGTGCGGCATATCGCAGATATCGGTTTGCTCTTTAATAGCGAAAAAGCTCGCTGCGAATGCATCTACGAGGTCGTTCAACAGGTGATGTCGTAATGCCCAACCAATGAACTGGCTGCCGGAGATCGGTTGCACGAAGGGGCAGCGGAAGTGGATTCCGTTGGAAGTTGGGTTCTCGGCTGCTGCTTCACGGCCATGGTTACCATGTTTCGCGAAGGGGTGACGAAATGCAACGAGACCACAAAGACGTTATTCGCTGGTTGGGCATTGCCGGTGCGATTATTTGCACAGCGAGCAGTAGTGCGTTGGCACAGTCGACGGCTGAGCCCGTCCCTGATCATGCCGCGCTGATCGGTATACCGATGTCTGCCGCCGAGGTGGTGCGTTCACGCACTGCAGGCAGCACCGCACAGGAGTTGCAGCGCAGGATAGATGCCGCCGGTGTGCGTCGTAGCGCATCGGACCGCGCTGCTTCTGAAGGCTTGAACCGCGCACTGGAGCGTATGCCAGCGACGATCGAACAAGCGCAGAGCCAAGCGGCAGCCGATCGTACCGGGGCCGGGATAGTACTGACCTCTCGCCAGCAGATTGAACCTATGTACGCGGTGCCGATTCAGGGCGGCGGCACGAGTGCTTCGCACGAAATCACCCATCGCATTACTCGCTGACAGGGCGTACGCAATGAAAACGAATTTTCTTGCGGCCTGCGCCGCAGCGGTGCTGTGCGCGACAACCTCGCCGATACATGCGCAGACGAAGATCACCTTGGTGAACCTTGACGGCCCGGGGGTTGGTTTGAACGATCCAAGGGCAGCGGCGCCGATTGGCGGAAACCCCGGGAGGACACTCGGACAGCAGCGAGTGATCTCGTATCAGTACGCAATGGATCTTTGGGGGGCGTTGTTGAAAAGCCCGACCGAGATCAGGGTGGAAGCCTCGTTTGCGCCGCTGGAATGTACACCAGGGCGCATCGTGCTCGGCCAAGCCGCGGCCATAGCTGCAGTTAGCGCCGATGTGGTTTCGTCAGGTGGTGCAACTGACTATCGGTATCCAGTTGCGCTGGCCAATGCCTTGGTCGGCCGTGATCTTGACCCGGCTAGAAATGACATTCTGACCAACTTCAGTTCAGCGATCGACCAGCCTTCTTGCCAGGAAATCGGTGGTAGTGGCTGGTACTACGGGCTGGCTGGAAACGATCCCGAGAACGCTGGGAGTCGCGCGAACTTCCTGAATGTCATCATGCATGAAATAGGTCATGGTCTTGGAGCGGCGGGCAACTCGCGCTTCCTGTCAGGTACGGCCATACGTCTTAGCAGAGGCCCCTGGGATGGCCTGGCATGGTCGAATCAGCATGGAGTCAGCTACAACGACTTCAATGTGATCGACCCACGCATGGCTGGCGCACTTACCACCCCGGGTCAAACGGTGTGGAAGGGGGCGTCCTCCAATCGGATGGCGGCGCTTATGGCAGAGCACCGGCAGATGTTGAGTATCACTGCGCCAGTAGCAGCGATGCACAACTATCTGGTGGCGGCTTTTGGCGGTTCCAACTACTCGGCGATATCCGGGGATATCGTTCTGATACGCGATGCCGCAGTGATGGATATGCATACCGGCTGTGACGGGAGCGATGGGCAACCAGTCATCGCCAATGACGCGGCCTTGGCAGGGAAGGTTGTGCTGATTGAACGTGGAGGATGTGAGTTCTCACGCAAGGCACTGAATGCACAGAATCTTGGTGCGACTGCGGTGATTCTGGCCAATAACGTTGCCAATGCCGAGCTGACGGCTGGAGGCGGCACGCTAGGTGGGCAAGTCACGATCCCGGTTATCACAGTGATGCAGGAAGTTGGCAGTTTGCTTCGCGGTGACGCTCCCGTAGTTGCTGCGGGGCTCGTCAGCGATCCGAATCGTTACTACGGCTTGGATTCAGAGCGGCGCATGCGTTTGTTTACTCCCGGGACTTACCAGGCAGGCTCCTCTTTCTCGCATGTTGATGCGGATATGTCGCCAAACTTCCTGATGGAACCGGCGGAAACCAAGACGCTGCGTGCGGATGTAATGATAGACGTGGCCTTGGAAATGTTCGAGGAAATGGGTTGGCCGACCAACCGCAACGGCACCGCCAAGCTCGGTAATTGCGACACCACTGTTCCGCTCTATCGTGATTCGTTCATTCCAGGCGCCAACCTGATCGCACAGAACAACCTGTGCAGGACGTCTTCGGCGGGCAATCGCGGCCAGCAACTGCGCTGCATGAATGATCACATCAGCTCACTGCATGCACAGTCGTTGATCACCTCGCTGGAGGTTGCCAAAGCCAGGCAGTGCGTCGCCAAGCTTTGAGGTGATTGGGTGCATATGGTGCGCTGGCACTCTTGCCCTCTGTTGATGTCAGGTAAAGAAGAACCGGCGCTCTACGGGCGCCGGTTCTTTATCTCCTGCACATGGCCAGCAGATTTACGGTGATGTCACCTTTGCCGCGCAAGTACGGATGCCTGCCTGTTCGACGGTGCTGATCAGATTGACGGCCTTCAGCGAAGCAGCGGTGTCGTTCATGCAACGCAGGTAAAGCGCACGGTTGCCGTTGGCGGTGGTGCGGCACAGGCGATCCTGGGCCTGCACATTGGCACCGGCGATCAAGCCCGGGTTCTTGAACAGCTTCACGCCCGTATCGCAGCTACCGATGCGTGCCGTGCCTGCGTTCAGATCCCAGCCCTGGTCGACGAATACCGCCAGGGTCAGATCGACCATGCGGCCCGCGTCGGTGTTGGGGCTGTTGGCCGGCTCCATCAACGCGTCGGGCACCAGCACACTCTCGAAGTGCGAGAAGGTCGAGCCGCTGGCAACGATGGCCGGTGCATACAGCAACGGACGCCCGCTGGCATCGGCACCGGCATAGCGCCCGGCTACCTGGCCCAAGCTTGCGGTCAGCGCCGTGCCTGCCTGTGCAGCTGCCTTGATCAGATTGGCATCGGTGAGGTTGACGCTGAGCGTTGGGATGGTGGCGTTGACGCTGGGGTCTTCGGCCATGCCCGGTGCGGTGCCCGGATCACCTGAGCTGGCGACGTTGCCGATGATCGCAGCGACCGCGCCTGCCGCCTGGGCGTTGGCTGCCTTGATCTCGAACGCGCAGCCGCCGCGGTTGACGTAGGCAACCTTGCCGCTGAGGCTGCCGGCCGGAATCGCTTCGCAGGCATCGGCGGTATCGGCACCGGTGCCGTCGTTGGCGATGACAACAGAGCCAGCGAAGTTGGCCGGAGTGGCCGGCGGGCCGAACGATGCCGTGCCGTAGAACTGGGTGACCAGACTGCTGCCATTGACCGACAGCACCACCGCAGGATCAAGCCACAGTGGCGTCTGTGCCTTGGTGGTTGCGCCGTTCCACGCTGGAGCGCCGCGGGTCTTGACCGACGTTGCGCGCAGCGCGTTGGTCATCGTGGGTTCGGTGAAGCGCTTGCCGGACAGATTGTCGAACGCGTTCTCGGTATAGACGTCCGAGTACCCGTAGTACTGCGGAATGCCCGCGCGCTCGCCCAGTCGGCCGGTGGTGTAGCCGACGAAGCCGGAGAAGCCAAGACCGTGGCCGATTTCATGCATCACCACGTCGAGGAAGCTGATCAGGTTGGCGGGTGCTTTGCCATCCAGGCCGTAGTACCAGCCCGAGCCGGTCATGCATGGCGTGCCGTCCGGGTTGCTGCCGCCCAGGTTGGCGTTGAAGCGGCTGGTGATATCGGTGCCGGAACTGCTGATGGTGATGCGGCTGCCGTTGAGGGCGTTGGCGAGCGGGGCGTGGTACATCATGCCGAGCTCGGTGGCGGTGGGTGGCGTGGTTGCGATCCAGGAGGCACCGGCCGAGCCGAGGGTACCGCCGGTCGCGGTACAGGTCAGGTCCTGGAAGCTGGCGCCGACGAAGGTCTCCACGTCGCTCTGCAGCACCGCGCCCCATAGATCGGCGGCGAATTGGTAGACGATGCGGCGTTGTTCACCGACTGTCTTGCCGGGGTTGCCACCTTCAGGTGCGCGCACGGTGGTGTCGTTGAGGCCCTTGCCTGCGGGATCCTGGTTGATCGGGGTGATGATGGCGGCGTTGGCCGATGCGCCGAGCAGGGCGCTGCCGATGACGGCGGAAAGCAGCAGCGTCTTCATTCGGACACCTCCTGTCGACCATGCGAAAGCGGTGCGCCATTTTCCAGAATCTGTACTTCGCCGTTGGCATCACGTTCGACGCTCAATGAACTCAGCGCGGACAGCGGCAGGTCGGCGGTGCTCATGCCGTTGCTCTGTACGCGGATGGTCTTGGCGGCATCGGTGCCGGTCTGCGGAATGCGGGCCCAGGCGGCGTTGGTCCCTGTGGCGCTGCGGCTTGCCGACGGCATTGCGTTGGCTTTGTCGGAGAGTTCGCGGATCTCCGTATCCGTGAGTTTGCGCAGCTTGCCGGTCTTGGCATCGATCCCGGCAACCATGCCGCTTTCGGTAGGGGTACTTGGGTTGCCGTCCGTTGGCGGCTCATGGGCCTGTACTGAAAGGCTGGCGGAAAGTGCCAGCGCCGATAACAACAAACAGGGTTTTGCCATTCTCATTTCCGGGCTCCGCTTACAGAGTGAAAAGCGATAAGGCTCCATCCGTATGCAGGCGAGGCAGGTGTCGAACAGCCACGCTGATCGAACGCGCGTCCCGCGCATCGGATGATTCGTGTGCCCCCTGTCGGCATCTGGAGTGTGCCCTTGTCTGAACCTGCGCTCAACCACAATTTGATTGGCATCACAAAATAAAATTGGGTGTCGGATTGCTGACGCAGCTGAATTGGGGGCGTTCACAGTGGCAACATTGCCATCGTGGCAAGGCAAATCCAGCGTTACCAACGCCTGGGCGCTGGTCCGAGGGGTTCGGGTCGCGCTACGCTAGCGTGATGTCTGAATTGATGGATGCACCTGCTCGTGTCATCTCCACCCCCTGCATTGGCATCTGCGCGCTTGATGAGCAGGGCTATTGCCGTGGTTGCTGGCGAAGTGGCACCGAAATTGGCGGGTGGATGCGCATGAGTGAGGACGAGCGGCGACGGGTGATGGCGCAGGAACTGCCACGGCGCGCACGGCAGGCGGTTGCGTTTGCTGATCAACTGCGGGGCCGTGAGCGACTGCAGCAGGCTTTGATGCCCCTGACCCAGACCCCGACCGGCGTGGGCTGGAACCGTTCCGAGCTGGAAGACCTGCTGCCACCGGGGCCACCGGTTGAGGCTGCGGTGCTGGCCGGACTGGTGCCGCGTGCGCAGGGTACGCAGGTGATCCTTACCCGGCGTACGGAAGCGCTGCGCAACCATGGTGGCCAGGTTGGCTTTCCGGGCGGGCGTATCGAGACCATTGATCGCAACCCACTGGCGGCGGCCTTGCGTGAGAGCGACGAGGAGATCGCACTGGCGCGCAGCCAGGTGCTGGCGTTGGGCTATCTGGATCCGTTCATTACCATCACCGGCTTCCGGGTCACCCCGGTGGTGGCGGTGGTGGACCCGGCCTTCATCGCGCGGCCCGAACCGGGTGAGGTAGCCGAGGTGTTCGAAGTGCCGCTGGACTATCTGATGGACCCGGCCAACCTGCGCCAGGTCGAGATCGAGCACGGCGGGCGTATCCGTCATGTCATGGAATACAGCTGGCCGGGGCAGCGCATATGGGGCGCGACCGCAGCCATCCTCTACAACCTTCGTCGACGATTGGAGCAGGTGGCATGAGCCAGAACGGGGTTTCGTGGACCACCGTGGTCGATGTCGAGGCGTTGGCCGCTGCGCTGGTGCAGCCGCAGATGCGCGTGGTTGATGCGCGCGCGACCGCAAGTACCGCGTTGCGGGTGATGGATGCGCGTGCTTCGCTGGCCGACAAACAAGCCGGTACGGTGCAACATGCGGCAGGACACATTCCCGGTGCGGTGCATGCGGACCTGGAGCGGGACCTGTCGGACATGCGCAAGCAGGGGCATGGTCGCCATCCATTGCCGGACAGCGCGGCATTTGCCGCGACGCTGGGTCGCTGGGGAATCGATGCGGATACCCAGGTGGTGGTGTACGACGCAGCCGACGGCAGCATGGCGGCGGCGCGCTTGTGGTGGTTGCTACGTCTGATCGGGCACCAGAAGGTTGCGGTGCTGGATGGCGGCTTGGCTGCCTGGCAGGCCGCCGGCCATGCGCTTGAGGCCGGCCCGGTGGATACGACACCGTTGCCAGCGTACCCGGGCCAGTTTGATATGGCCCAGGTGGTCAGTGCCGACGAAGTGCAGTCGCGTCTGTTGCAGAGCCCCGCGTGGCTGCTGGATGCGCGCGCCGCTGAGCGCTACCGCGGCGAGGTTGAACCGCTGGATCGGGTTGCCGGGCATGTGCCGGGTGCGCTCAACCGGCCGTTCGGCATGAACCTGCATCAAGGCCGTTTCCGCCCTGCGCAGGAGCTGCACGCTGAGCTGCTGCCGCTTCTTGCGGGGCAGCCACCCGAACAGGTGGCGGTGATGTGCGGCTCGGGCGTGACGGCTTGTCATCTGGCATTGGCATTTGCACACGCCGGGCTGCAAGGGGTGCGTGTGTTCAGTGATTCCTGGAGTGGCTGGTCCAGCGATGAGCGGCGGCCTGTCGCTACCGGCTGAGCAACGACGGCGTCGTGCATTGGGCGCGGTGCTGATGGGAAGGCGGCTTCGGGGGAAGCGTGCATTTATCGAAATGGCTGGGCGTAGCGCTGTTGACGGTAGCTGTTGGTGCATGCAATGCGCCAGGCAGCGGTGTGTCCGCGGCTGCCGATCGCCAATACCTGCGTGACGTCGAGCAGTGGCGCGCACAGCGTCTGAGCAGCCTGCGCTCGCCGGATGGCTGGCTCAGCTATACCGGTTCGGGCCGGCTCAAGGCCGGCGCCTACCGGGTGGGAAGCGCGGCCACAAACGACATCGTCTTGCCTGCAGGTCCCGGCGAGCTGGGTTTCCTGCAGGTGGGCAAGGATGGCCAGGCCAGCATCGATGCCAGCACACGCGCGGGCGCGATGCTGAATGGTCAGCCCCTGCAGCGTGCGGAATTGATTGCCGGGGTTGCCCATGTCAATGAGGCCAGTCGCGTGCAGGTTGGTCAGTCCGAGTTTTATCTGGTGCGCACTGGCAGCATCCTTGGCTGGCGCTACCGTGATCCGCAATCGCCACGGCGCTTGGCATTCACCGCGATCGAGCACTTCCCGGTTGGCCCGGAATGGAACATCCGTGCCAAATGGAATCCATTCCCGGCGCCCAAGCAGGCGGTGCTGCTGACCTCGCCTGGCACCATTGCCAGCCATGGGGCCAGGCGAGGCAGTGTTCGAGATTGATGGACGCAGTTACCGGCTGCAGCCAGTGCTGGATGAGGGTGCACCGGAATCGCGGCGGCTGTTCTTCCTGTTCTCCGACCGCACCAGCGGCCGCGAAACCTATGGCGGCGCACGTTACCTGTATGCCGGGCTGCCCAAGGACGGCGTGGTGCAGCTGGACTTCAATCGCGCCGAGAACCCGCCGTGCGCGTTCACTCCACATGTGGTGTGCCCGATTGCGCCGGCCATCAATCGACTCGACCTTGCGGTAACGGCAGGCGAGAAATTCCAGTACCTGCCGCAATAAGCGGATATAGGGACGCTCAGTCGGGCATGCGTTGCAGATTGATGGCGCGCAGCACCAGTTCCCACGGGAACATCGGGCCCGGATCGAGCTTGCGCTGCACGCGTATCTGCGGGTCGTCACTGGCCGTTTCCTGGGCCGTGTCCAGCTGCTCATGACCGGCGATATGGCGCAGTGACGGCACGGCTTGCGGCAGCCATTCCAGCAACCGCACCAGCGCCGCGATCTGCGCTTCGGGGTAGGGCTCGCTCATGGACTGGTTGTTGGAGTCGAACCAGTCCGGCCAGCGTCCACGGTTGACCAGCTCGATGCCGATCGAGCGCGGATTGATGCCGCGCACGTGGTGGGCGACGCGATCCAGCGCGATGTATTGCTGGATGCTGCCGTCGCGGTCGATGTAATAGTGGCCGCTGTTGCCGCTGCCGTTGTCGTAGAGCGCACGCTCGCCGTACTCGCGCGCTGTGGCCAGGTCCGGCAGTTCGGTGCAGTGGATCACCACCAGATCGATGTCGGTGAGCTTGCGCTGCGCCAACTGATGTTCGTAGGGCAGCGGCTTGGCAATGATGGGAGGCGGCAGGTGCATGCGTGGATGCTAGCATTCACGCATGAATTCCCCCACGTCTTGCCGCCAGCCATGAGCCGCGGCCACTGCATTCTGTCGCACGGCTTCGAGAGCGGGCCGGACGCCACCAAGGTCACCGCGCTGGCTGATGTGGCCGAACGCCTGGGCTGGAGTCACGAACGCCCGGATTACACCGATCTGGACGCCAAACACGAGATCAGCCGGGTTGGCGACGTGCCGGCACGGCTGCAGCGGCTGATCGAGCGGGCGGCCGAAAAGGCTGCTCATGGCCCGCTGGTGCTGGCCGGGTCGAGCCTTGGCGCCTACATCTCGGCGATCACTTCGCTGCAGGTGCCGGTAGCCGGGCTGTTCCTGATGGTGCCGCCGACCACGATGGGGCCGATGCCGGCGCTGGACGCCGCGGCGGTGCCGATCAGCGTGGTCCATGCCTGGAACGATGAGCTGATCCCGGCTGCCGATGTCATCGCCTGGGCCGCCGAGCGCAAAGCGCGGCTGCTGCTGGTCAATGACGGTCACCGCCTGATGCGCCATGTGGATGCCTCCTGCCAGGCCTTTGAGGCCTTGCTGCGCGGTTTGTGAACGCGGCCGTCGGCTGAATCCGACGGCGCGGCGGGCAACTGCCTACAATAGAGCCCCTGGATGCCCCGGGGCTGGCCACCGCGCCTGCCCGTCTGGCTGGCCTGATTCCCTTTCTGAAAGTTGATATCTCCCGTGAATTTCTTTGTTTCCTGCGCCAAGGGCCTTGAATACCTGCTCGCCGACGAACTGCTGGCGATGGGCCTGCCGCGGGCGACCGCCACCATCTCCGGCGTCAATGCCGAGGGCGAACTGCGCGATGCGCAGCGCGTGGTGCTGTGGTCGCGCCTGGCCAGCCGGGTGCTGTGGCCGCTGCAGGAATTCGAGTGCCCGGATGAGAACTCGCTGTACCAAGGTGTTGCGGCGATGCCGTGGGACCAGCACATCACTCCGGAGTTGACCTTGTCGGTGGACGCGCACGTGTCCGGTACCGCCATCACCCATGCGCGCTTTGCCGCGCAGCGGGTCAAGGACGGCGTGGTCGACAGCCTGCGTGACCAGGGCATGGAACGGCCATCGGTGAACGTCGAGTTCCCGGACGTGCGCATCAACCTGTCGCTGCGCAAGGGCAGGGCAACCATCTCCATCGACCTGGGCGGTGGTCCGATGCACCGTCGCGGCTGGCGCATGGCGCAGAACGACGCGCCGCTGAAGGAAAACCTGGCTGCTGCCGTGCTGCTGCGCGCCAACTGGCCGAAGATCCACGCCGAAGGCGGTGGTCTGCTCGACCCGATGTGTGGCAGCGGCACCTTGCTGATCGAAGGCGCCCTGATGGCCGCCGACGTGGCGCCGGGCCTGCAGCGCCATGGCAGCATCCCGCCGAGCCGCTGGCGCGGTTTCGACCAGGCGCAGTGGAAGGAACTGATGGCCGAAGCGCGCGAGCGCGAGCAGGCTGGTCGTGCTGCGCTCAAGCAGGTCATCCACGGTAGCGATATCGATCCGCAGGCCATCCGTGCGGCCAAGGAAAATGCCGAAGTGGCCGGCGTCAGCGAGGCGATCTGGTTCGGCGTGCGTGACGTCGCCGATGTGCAGGTGCCGCCGCAGGAAACCGGCTGCGTGGTCTGCAACCCGCCGTACGACGAGCGTTTGGCCGCCGATACCGTGCTGTACCGCCGTATCGGCGACGCACTCAAGCGCGCGGTGCCGACCTGGCGTGCAAGCCTGCTGTGCGGCAGCGCCGATCTGGCGTTCGCCACCGGCCTGCGCGCGAGCAAGAAATACCAGATGTTCAACGGTGCCATCGAGTGCGCGCTGATCGTCTGTGATCCGATTGCCGTGCCTGAGCGCGAGAACGCCGGCCAGCCGCGCGAGCTCAGCGAAGGCGCGCAGATGGTGGCCAACCGCCTGCGCAAGAACCTCAAGAAATTCAAGAACTGGCTGAACCGCGAAGGCATTACCTGCTTCCGCGCCTACGACGCCGATCTGCCGGAATACGCGGCGGCCATCGACGTCTACCGCGAAGACGGCGGCAAGAACCGCACCTTCCTGCATGTGCAGGAATACGCCGCACCGGCCACCATTCCGGATGTGGACGTACGCCGTCGCCGCAACGAGCTGCTCGCTGCTGCCCGCGAAGTATTCCAGGTGCCGGCCGAGCAGGTAGCGCTGAAGTCGCGTGAGCGTGGCAAGGGCGGCAGCAAGTACGGCCGCTTCGAACAGCGCGGCGAGTTCATCCTGGTGCGCGAGAACGACGCGCTGCTGCGGGTCAATCTGTTCGATTACCTGGACACCGGCCTGTTCCTCGACCACCGCCCGCTGCGCACGCATATGGCGCAGGAAGCCCGTGGCAAGCGCTTCCTCAACCTGTTCTGCTACACCGGCGTGGCCAGCGTGGAAGCCGCCGTTGCCGGGGCAAGCTCGACCACCAGTGTGGACCTGTCCGGTACCTATCTGCAGTGGTGCGCCGACAACCTCGCGCTCAACGGCAAGGGTGGCAGCCAGCACACGTTGGTGCAGGGCGACGCGATGACCTGGCTGGAGGCGGAGAAGAACCGTTACGACGTGATCTTCTGCGATCCGCCGACCTTCTCCAACTCGGCACGCGCCGAGGACTTTGACATCCAGCGCGAGCACGTGCGCCTGTTGCGGGCAGCGATGGATCGGTTGACCTCTGACGGCGTGCTGTATTTCTCCAACAACTTCCGTCGCTTCAAGCTGGACGAGAACGCGGTCGCCGAGTTTGCCAACTGCCGCGAGATTTCCGCACAGACCATCGGCCCGGATTTCGAGCGCAACGCCCGCATCCACCGCGCCTGGGAACTGCGCCGGGTCTAAGCTTCACCTGTAGTGCCGAGCCATGCTCGGCAGAGGCCTTACCGGTGAAGCCCCAGCCGAGCAT
>NZ_JBRREF010000044.1:0-40768 GCF_056760135.1 Stenotrophomonas sp. STEN023
CTGCCTGCCGACCTACCGGTTTGGTTTGGGTCCTTCCCCCCGGTGCTTGTTAAACTCCCAGGGCGTGTATCCCGGGGGCTACAACTTACCCATTGCTTCACAGTGTGTGCGCCGGCTTTGGGCCGCCGCATGCTCTGGAGGTGAGTCGTGAACAATTTCCTGCGTAGTCTGCTGTTGGGCGTTGCCACGTTGTCGTTCTTCGCCAGTGCACCCAGCCAGGCAAGTGTCGTCATCGGTGGTACCCGCATGGTCTACCCAGCGGAAGATCGTGAAATCACTGTAAAACTGACCAATGAAGGCAGCCGTCCTGCGTTGGTGCAGGTCTGGATGGATGACGGCGATGAGAAGTCCACGCCGGACACCGCCGATGTGCCTTTCACGATCTCCCCCCCAATCTTCCGCATGGACGCCGACAAAGGCCAAGCCGTGCGTATCGTGTACACGCGTCAGCCGCTGCCCGCTGACCGCGAGTCGCTGTTCTGGATCAACGTGTTGGAAGTCCCGCCGAAGGCTGAGAACAGCGATGACCGCAACCTGTTGCAATTCGCATTCCGCACCCGCATCAAGTTGTTCTTCCGCCCCAATGGGCTGAGCGGTGATGCAGCAACTGCACCATCACGCTTGACCTGGAAACTGGTGCCGGGCACCGACGGCAAAGGCCACGCCCTGCAGGTCAGCAACCCGACTGCGTTCCACGTCAGCTTCGCCCAGGTGGGCTTGAAGCAAGGTGGCCAAAGCATCGGCGGCCAAGGCGGCGGCATGGTTGCGCCCAACGGTACTGCCCTGTTTCCGCTCAAGGATGTGAGCCAGGTCAGCTCGGATGCACAGGCGGATTTTACCGTCATCAATGATTACGGTGCGCTCAACCAGTTGGCAGCGCCGCTTACCCGCTGAGCGTCCTCCCTTTGTTCCTCCCTGAAGTTGCTCGCTGATGCCAGCAACCAAGGCCCGTGCGCTTTTACATCAGGAATCTGCGTCCATGTCCGCATCGTTGCAGCCCTCCATGCGCCCGTCCACCCGCCTGCCCAGACTGGCAGTGCTGCCATTGTTGGTGGCCTCCGTTCTGAGCTTGCAGGCGCATGCGGCCGAAACCAACGACGGTGACGCGACCTTCGACATGGACTTTTTCCCGGCGGGCACGGCACCGAAGATGGACTTGACGCGTTTTGCACGCAGCGGCTACGTGCCTCCGGGCACCTATCGCGGTGATGTGGTGTTCAACGGTCAGTGGCGCACGCGTACCGATATCGTGTTCCAGGACGTTGCTGGACAGGAGCAGCCGCAGGCGTGCTTTGATGCCAAGACGCTCGCCGGTTATGGCGTGGACTGGGACAAGATTGCATCCAGCAAGCTAGAACAGGAGCCGCCAGCGGCCCGTGTCACCCCGCCCAGTGAGCGTTTTTGTGAGCCGCTGGCCGACTACATTCCTGGCGCCACGGTGTCCTTCGACACGGGTACCCAGGTGCTGAGCATCTCAGTGCCGCAGGTGTATACCAACCGCAACGCTCGCGGCTATGTCGACCCCTCGCAATGGGATGCCGGCGTCACCGCTGCGACCATTGGCTACAGCTCACAGCTCTACCGGACGATCGGACAATACCAGGGCAGCGTGGGCTATCTTGGCCTGCAGTCGACTTTCAGTGTGGGCAGCTGGCACGCCTCGCACGTCGGCTCCCTGAGCTGGAGTGTGCACGGCCCCAGCCGCTATCAGGCGACCCGCACCATCTTGCAGCACGACATCCCCGCACTCCGAGCGCAGTTGGTGGTGGGCGATACTTTTACTGGTGGGCAGCTGTTTGACAGCGTGCGCGTGCAAGGCCTGACACTGGGCAGCGACATACGCATGGACCCGCAGTCACGACGCGGCTACGCGCCCATCGTGCGTGGCGTCGCCGAAACCAATGCACGTTTGATCATCCGCCAGCGTGGTTATGTGATCCATGACGTGCCGGTAACGCCGGGGCCGTTTGCCATCGATGACCTCTACCCCACCGGCTACGGTGGCGACCTCGATGTCGAGTTGACTGAGGCCGATGGTCGTGTCAAACAGTTCTCCGTGCCGTTCTCGGCGGTACCGCAGTTGCTGCGCCCCGGCACCAGTCGCTGGAGCGTCACTGCGGGCAAATTTGATGAAATCAATCTGCAGGTCCGTCCATGGATACTGCAGAGCACCTACGAGCGCGGCTTGAGCAACACCACCACCGCTTACGGCGGCGGCATCGTCAGTGAGGGCTATCACGCCGCGCTGGTGGGCGGAGCGTGGAACACGCCAGGTGGCGCCCTGTCCGCCGACCTGACCCAGGCGCGAAACCATGCGCCGGGCTTGCCCGCAACCCAGGGCATCAGCGCCCGGGTCGGCTACAACCGCAATTTCATAGACAGCGGCACCGACTTCTCGGTTGCTGCCTATCGCTATTCCACCAGTGGCTTCGTCAGCCTGCAGGACTCAGCGCTGATACGCCAGACAGTTGCGCGCGGCGACGGCGTCGAAGGACTGCGCCGGCAACGCAGCCGCATGGATCTCAGCGTCAACCAGATGCTTGGCGAGGGCGCCGGTCTGCTGTTCGTCAATGGCTCCGTGCGCGACTTCTGGGGCCATCAAGGCAACGAAACCGAGTACTCCGCGGGTTACAACAACAGCTGGAAATCCCTGAGCTACAGCTTATCGCTGCAGCGTACGCGGAACAGTTTGCTGCAAGTGCAAGGAAACCGTCCGATGGGGTTTGAAGATCCGCGGCCGCTCGTGTTCGACGGCTACCCACGGCGTGACACCCGTCTTTCGCTCACTTTGTCGGTGCCATTGGGACGTACCGCTGGTTCCCCCACCGCTACCGGCATGTTCAATCGCGCAGGCAACGGTGGCGACAGCCGCACACTGTCTCTTGCAGGAGCAGCTGGTCCCGAGCATCGCCTCGCTTATGGCGCATCCCTTGGGCAGGGCAATGGCAGCAACAGCTACGATTTGACCGCCCAGTACAACGGCAGCCTGGCCCAGGTCGCCACCGGCTACAGCTTCGGGTCCGGGTACCGGCAGCTCAGCGCTGGCATTACCGGCGGCATGGTGGTCCACGCAGGCGGTGTCACCTTGGCACCGCCGTTGGGCGAAACCATCGGTCTGATCCGTGCCCCCGATGCCGCAGGCGCGCATGTGGAGAACGGTCAGGGTGCAAGGGTGGACCAACGCGGTTACGCCGTGGTGCCCTACCTGATGCCGTACGAGTTGAACACCATCACTCTTGACCCCAAGGGCACCGGTGTAGGTGTCGAGATCGCCGAAACCACGCGAACCGTCGCGCCGCGCGCCGGAGCCGTGGTTGTACTGCGATACGACACCCAAAGCGGCCGTGCCTTGATCATCCAGACCCGTCTACCCGACGGGCGCCCTGTGCCGTTTGGCGCAGATGTGCTCGATGGCAAGGGCGACCCGGTTGGGGTGGCGGGCCAAGCCAGCCGCCTGTTTGTCACCGGACTCAAAGAGTCTGGTCCGTTGCTTGTGCGCTGGGGCGAAGCGGATACGGAGTCCTGCCGTCTGGACGTCAAGCTTTCGCCTGCGGCAAAAGGCAAGCAAGAGGAATACGAAAATTTTGATCTGCCATGCGTAACCGTGGACGGCAATGTGCTGCCTGAAGGCGACGCCAGCGGCGCATCCACAAGGACATCATCATGATGCTTCGACTACAACAATGGACTTCCCGCCGATCTGTGTGGTTGGCAGCAACGTTGCTCGGGTTCCTGTGCCTGCACAGTCCTCCGGCCAGCGCAGGTACCTGCGCCTATGTTCCGCAGTTCCCTACCTACTTTCGAGCAGTGAGCACCGTTACCGGTTCGATCACCGTCGGGCGCGACACCCCCATCGGAACGGAGATCTATCGGGCCACGTTCAACTCCAATCAAGCCCCATACATCACCTGCCAGCCGGGCACTTATACGCGTACCCGTCGATACATAGCCAATCCCTATCCTCTCTCTGGTTACGTGCACCCCTCATACGGTAATCGGGTCTATCGCACGTCGGTGCCTGGCATCGGCGCCGTGGTCTGGATGAGTGGAATGCCGCTGCCTACTACCGCCACCGATACATACGGTGTGCAGACAAATCTCTGGCCAGTCCTGGCGTTTGACGTCAGTCTGATCAAGATCGGTGATGTTGGTGCGGGAACGATTCGTGGCACGGATCTGCCAACATTCGAGTATGTGCAGACCGGCGACAACACGCTCCGCATGATGCTTGCTAGCTTCACCGGCACGCTCAACATCGTCTCGCGCACATGCTCAACTCCTGACGTGCCGGTCAATCTCGGCACCCATCAGATGAGCGAGCTCTCCGGCGTTGGCACCACCACAACCTGGGTGAACGTGCCGATTCGGCTCAACAACTGCCCTGGCTTCCACGATGCGTTCCGCAACAACTTGACCGACGATGACGGCGTGTCGCTGAGGCGTCGGACCGCCAATATAGTTCGCTTCCGCGTAACTCCGGTGACCTCGATCGTGGATTCGCCGCGCGGGGTAATGGCGCTGCAACCTGACGGCATCAACCAGACTGCTACGGGTATCGGCATCCAGATGGCTGACCCATTCGGAGTTCCGCTTGCATATGGCGTCAATCGCACATCGGGGTTGGCGCTAACCGCAACCGACAACGGAAGCTACACCTTCAACTTGCTTGCGCGCTATTACCAGACCGGCACCACTCCGACATCGGGGCAGGCCAATGGTGCGGCCACCGTGACCCTCATCTACGAGTAAAACAGGAGTTCGAGATGCGCGTCATAAAGAATGCCGGCAAGCTAGCCTGCCTGCTATTACTGGGAGGTATCGCCCTCCCTGCGCTCAGCCAGGATCTCACCGTGCGCTTCACTGGCCGGTTTCAGCCAGGCACGTGCAGCTTTACGGTACCTAATGTGGATCTTGGCAGTTATCAGGCCGCTTCATTTACGGGAACCACGACCACGCCTTGGCGGACCGTTCGAATTACGTCCAGCAACTGCACAACGGACATCACCAATATCCACATGCGCTTCACTGGCGTAGCCGATAGCAACAACAGCAACTACTTCGCGGTCCGCAACACCACGGCCAGCGGAGTCGCAATCGAGCTGGTCAACGGAAGCGGCCAACGGGTGATCCCAAATGCCACCACTTTCGACTGGTCGCGAGCAGCAATTGGTGTCAGCTACGACCTGTTGGCACGTTTCGCGCAGACCCGCCCGACACTTACCTCGGGCACGGTCAGCACCCCCATCACCATCAACTTCACCTACAACTAAGGAAATGACGATGAACCGTAAATTGAACAGTCTTGTGTTGATCGCTGGCCTGTCGCTCTGCGCTTTCGCTGCCAATGCGCAGACGGTCAACTTCAACCTGACCGGCAACATCCTGCCTGGCGTCTGCCGCTTTACCGCTGCCGATGTTGATCTCGGCACCTACTACGCAACCGAGTTCACCGCGGTTGGCACGACCAAGACGCTGGTAAATGTACCGATCAGCTCCACCGGCTGCGACCCGCTGATCACAACGATTCACATGAACGTATCCGGCACGGCCGATGCTGCCAATGCTGCCTACTTCCGCGGCGTCGCGGGCATCGGCATCGAGATGCAGACCCTCGCCGGTGGCGCGATCCAACCGTCCGGCACCAACGTCAACTTCACTGCTGTCGCTGGCGCCACCAACTACATGCTGCGCGCGCGCTTCCGCCAGACCGCAGCCGTGGTCGCGTCGGGCACCGTGCGCTCGGCAGTAACCGTCCAGGTCACTTACAACTGAGCCAACCTCATGCTGCGTCTTCTGTCCAAAACCTGTCTGGGAGTGTGGTGCCTACTAGGCGCCACGCTTGCACATGCACAATCGGTAGGCTTCGAGATGACCGGCGACATCCTGCCGCCCACCTGCAGCTGGGCGGTGGGTAGCGATGACCGCAGCGTGCAGATGGACGCCATCGACATGAAGGATCTGCCTGCCGCCGGAGCGGCCGGACACACGCCGTTCCAGCTGGTGCTCGTCGGCTGCTCGACCGGCGTGAGCCAAGTGCAGTTCGCCTTCAGTGGTAACGCAGACTCCGCTGACCCGTTCGTCTATCGCAACATCGGCAGCGCCAAGGGTATGGCCGTTGCACTGCAATCGATGGATGGTCGTATGCTACGTGCAGACGGCAGTGACTCCGTGCGTATGGTTCCGGTCAGCGCTGGCAGCGCCACGCTCGACCTGCAGGCAGCGTACTGGCGGCTTGCTGGCGAAAAGACCAGTAGCGGCACCGTTATTGCCATTGCGCAAATGGTGCTGACCTATCAATGATCACCTTGGTGATCATTTCCAAGGAAACCGGTTGAACTTGGAACTCTGCGCAAGACCGCGTGCAGATCAGGCTTGAGTTGGGCTGGTTCGCCAAGAATGGGCACACCTCGATCGAAGCAAAGGACGCGGCGGTGAGTCAACAATGGGGCCTCAAACTCAGGAACCGACGCCGCTTTGGCACCGTGATGCTTCCATAGAAGTGGCACCATAAGATGCGCCACGCAGTTCCTGCATTTGGACTTGAGTATGAGCACTGGCGGCCACCCACAAGGCTTGTCGTTAGTGGTGACGCTCTTCGCGCTTCGTGCCGGCACACACATTCCCTCGTCACAGCCCAGGCAGGCACGTACCGAGTAGCGGCTTCCAAGCGCCTTTTTACAACGACCTTGATCCCCTCATATAGATATTGAAGAGCTGGCCATCCCCCTTCCTCACGAGACGGAGGCCGTCGCCTACTTCCGGTTGTCCGCAGCCATCCCGGTTTGGTGCTCACATGCGTCAACTCCATGGCCGCATCTCAGCTGCGCGATGACTACTTGATACCAATGGCTCGAGACTGATTGGTGCCGCAGTGGATCAGGGCTGTCATTCAGTTGTGCCAACCTTGGGACACCCGGTCGATCACCTCCCCTGCCGAGCGACATCGCCGCCATGTGCGGTGTACGCTACACAGCCCACAAGCAGTCTTGCCCCGCCCATCCTGGCATGCCCAGTCAGCGGAGCCAGCGGCGCTTTGGGCTAGCGTTGGCTCGGCCAGCCCAAACCAGGCATCACCAACGCAAGTGCATCTGATCTCAATGATGGCCTCGGCAACGCCACAAGCTCATTGCAGACGAGTTTCCCAATCTGCAATTCCCTTTCAGGCGCTCAGCGATACGCGTGCTGCGGGCGCCTCACCGGCCATTCAATCGAACACAGTCTCCTCCGGATCCGCTCGCCTTCCGCATCACCAGTGACCACCTGATTGGTGCGCAAGATATCGCGTGGCTCGAGCAGCTACGCGGACGAAAGAACACAAGCCACGATGGCTAAGGGAACTGGCTTGATATAAGCCCTGGACTGCCGCCCAAATCGTTCACCGACATCATGTGACAGCACGACTCCTGGCCAGCTTGGGTTAGCCATCGTCGCGCATGGCGATATACAAGGGCCGTGACCCAGGATGATGAGCAAAGATGAAGCTTTGACTGCCAACATAGCGGACAGACAGTCGCTCTGCGACCAGAATGTTGTGCCTTTGCAGGTCCTTGGCAGGTGAGCCTTCCAGCGGAAATGCCAGCTCGCAATCGTAAACACGGTGCTCAGCGGCCACCACACGTTGGCCGGCTCATCAAACGGCCAGGCTATCCGTCGCCAGCTTGCACTCCCGCTTGCGACTACCGCCGGCAACGTACAGAAGTCTCGTGATCGTTCCCATGCAACACCTGCGGGATCGCCGACGCCCTCGCGCCGACATGACATGAGCTCTGTGACCTTGCCAAAAACGCAGGTGCCGCGACAAGTTCGCATGCCTTTGGGTTATCTGGTTGGCATTGCCTGGCTGCCTGCTGGCACTCACCTTACAAGGGCAGATAGCGCAACAGCGCCCGTAGGCGCTGTTGCGTGGTAAAGCCATTCCTCGCAGCATCTCCGTCAATCGAAGGCAACACCGAAGCCAACGTTGAACAGCGGCTGGTCGCCCTTCGCCACCGACACACCGCCGTGCAGGTTGAAGCGCCCGCTATTGCTCCAGCGCGACAGTCCCAGTGAGAAAGCGGATTCGCCTCGATAGGTGGCCATACCCAGATTGAGGGTGACCTTGCCGGGCAGGTTTGGGGTTACCTGCACCAGCGCGGCCGAGGCCGCGATGCCGCGGTTGATCTGACGCGCCATGTGGCCCATCTGCGCGCCAATCGCCTGCTCCATCGCCTCCACCCGCTGGTCGGTATAGCGGTTCACCGAGGCCATCTGCTCCTGCAGTTGGGCCAGGTTCACCGCATCGTTATCAGCATTGCCAGCAGCGACGTGGCTGATCTGGCGTTCGGCGCCGACGCGGCCAAGGGAAACGCTGTCGTTGCGATCAGCAACCGCATCCGATCCCAGCGCAACGCTGTTGTCTGCCGTTGCCTGCGCACCGGAACCGGCCGCAACCGCGCCGTGCCCGCTTGCCTCAGCCGCTGCACCTTCAGCCACAAACTCTGCATTGCTGCTGGCGTCATAGTACGGCGGATCGCCCGCGCCACCGCCCGACTGCCCTTCCAGCGCACCGACGCGGCCCGCCAGCCCATCGAGCTGACTGCCAAGGGCATCACTGAAGGCTGCCAATTGGCCGCCATTGATCGCGTCCCGGCTACCCAGCTGCACGCGGCCGTCAGCCACGTTGGCCAGGACCGCGCCGGAGAACCCAGCAAACGCAACCTGGGCATGGTCGCTGCCGGCCATGTAGCCAACTGCTTCCATCACCTCGCCGCCATCGCCGACAAGGCCTGCAGCCTTCAGCTGGCGCAGGTTGATCGCATCCGTGTCCTCGCTGGCGTCGGCCACATGGGTGATCTGGCGCTCGGCGCCGGCACTGCCGATCGACAGCACATTTGCACGATCGGCCACACTGCCTGCTCCGAGTGCGACAGCGCCATCAGCGGTCGCCTGCGCAGCCTGACCCAGGGCCATCGCACCGGCACCATCTGCTCGCGCCGATGCACCCACCGCAATGGCGCCGACGCCGGTGCCTGCTGCGTCGTCACTGCCGTCCATGCGCCCGTTCACCTTCAGGTAACGGCTGTCCTCCGGTTGCGCATCGGCCAGGCTTTCCTGCATCTGCGCGACGTTGATGGCATCGCTGGCTTCGCTGGCCGCAGCCACGCTCTTCAGCTGGCGCACACCATCGATTCCAGCAATATCCACCACCGTCCCACCGGTGCTCATGCCAACACTGACCTGCGCCGTCGGGCTTGCCTGCTGTACCAGACCGGCGGTGCCGCCGGCCCAATCGGCGGCGATCTGGCGCAGGTCCTGAACGTCGTCCTCATTGACGGTGCTACGTGCGTCCAGCGATGAGATCTCGCCATCAACGGCAGACAGTGCCGCACCTACGTCCTGGTAGTTGTTGCCCTGGATGCTGTATTGCGGACCGATGACCTCACCGGTGGCTGCATCGATGATGGCGCCACCACCCAGCGCATCAACCACCGCGCGCAACTGGCGCTGGATAACCACGTCCGTCGACTGCGTACCGCTGGTCACATTGACAAGCTGGCGAGTACCTACGCTGCCCCCACCGATGGCGAGCACCTGGTCGCGGCTGGCAACGGAGCCCGCACCCAACGCCACCGAGTTCATCCCGCTGGCCTGCGCACCGGCGCCGATGGCAACGGAATCTACCTGCGCGGCATGGGCACCAGCGCCGATGGCCAGGCTGCGCTGCCCTTCGGCTACCGCGTCACTGCCCATGGCGGTGCTGCCCAGACCGCTGGCCTCGGCCATCGCGTCTGTGGCCGATGCCGTGCCGTGGAAATAGCGTTGGGCCTGACCGACGGCATCGCCGAGGTCGACCAGATCGGCGCGTTGACTCGCATCGGCCGTGTCCAACAGGTGCAGTGCAGCGCCGACGTTGCGCACGTCAGTACCAACCACGGTGTAGACCGGCGCGCGCAGGCTGCCATCAGCTTCCACGTCGGCACCGCCGCCCAGCGCGGCAGCGATGCTGCTGGCACTGACATCGAGCTGCGCCTTGGTGACGGCGTCGCTGGCATCCAGGCCATCGGCCACACCTGCCAGACGGCGAGTCCCGTTGCTGCCGACAAAGCGCACAGCGGCGCCATCGCGGTCAGCACCAACCGTCAGATCGGCGCCCGACGCAGACTGCTGTACCAAGCCGATACGCCCCTCTCGGATCTGCGTGTCCAGCAGGTCTACCTCGGTGGTCAGCGTGGTGACGCCGCCATCCAGCGCCGTCAGCGCGCCGCCGACCGTGCTCTGCACACCGCCATTGGTGAGATCGTAGCTGGGTGCAATCACCGTGCCCGTGCCATTGATGCTGCCACCGCTTGCCAGCAACAGACCCTGCAGCTGTTCAACCGTCACCACATCATTGGCCTGGGTACCTGCCGCAACGTTCTCGATACCGCGACGCAGCGTGGTCGAGCCGACCGCGAACGTGGCATTGGCCCGGCTCACCGAACCGGCACCAATGGCCACGCTGTTCTGATGAGTGGCACGCGCACCTGCG
The DNA here is from genome assembly GCF_056760135.1 of Stenotrophomonas sp. STEN023. Taxonomy (NCBI): domain Bacteria; kingdom Pseudomonadati; phylum Pseudomonadota; class Gammaproteobacteria; order Lysobacterales; family Lysobacteraceae; genus Stenotrophomonas; species Stenotrophomonas sp. STEN023. The sequence goes on from NZ_JBRREF010000044.1 coordinate 10,508, forward strand.
CCGATGGCCGAGGAGTACTGCCCGGTCGCCGTGGCGGAACGGCCCAGGGCGATACCGCGCTCGCCGGTAGCCACTGCTGCAGCGCCCAGCGCGGTAACCACCGTGCCGCTACCATTGGCCTGAAAGCCAACAGCAGTCGCGTTCCACGTGCTGCGCGTACCCGCACCCAACGAAGTTGCACCGCTGGTACCAGCAGCATTGTTGCTGTCAGAAGCCGCGCCATAGCCGACCGATACAGCGTAGCTGCCGGCTGCCACAGCGTTCGCACCAAGACTCAGCGCACCATTGTTGGCACCGTTGCTGGAGGGGCGTGCGATGGCATTGCTGCCGATTGCAATCATTCTCAAGCCATTGATGCTGGCTGCCGTCGCGTTGGCGCCAGCATTGACAACGAAGAAGCTGTCGTCGGTGGCGGCCATCGGCGTGATGCCGCCCAGCGCCGTCGGACGCATGCAGCTAACGTCCTGCAGTTCCAAGGGTGCCTCACACAATACTTCGTCGATTTCCTGTGCCAACACAGCCTGGCTGGCCAGCGCCAAGGCGACCGCAGCGACGCTGGCGCGCAGGCGCGAACGGCGGCGGCGGCCGCTGGCCAGTTCCGAGGCAACCACCCACTTGCCGATGGCGGCGTTCCAGACAATGCGATAGATGCAGTTCATGGTCATTCTCCGTGGGCGCGGGCGCCCGCTGGGTGGTTGCTGCGGCCGGGTTCCGGCCGTGGGTAAAGCATTGGCAAGCAGCCACCATTGGCGTATCGGGCAGGGCTTACGCCGCGTCCAGATACACCAGTGAAATTCAAAGTGATTCAGGGATTTGCGTTAGCCGGCGCGAGCCTTTCAGGCCCGCGCTGGGGGCAGGGCTCAGTCGCCCAGCACCACACCCATGCCCATGCGGAAGATCGGCTTGTCACCGCGGGCAACGGAAGCACCGCCGTTGACATTGACGCGCCCGTTGTCGCTCCAGCGCGACACACCCACACCCATCGCGGTTTCGCTGCGGTAGTTGGCCAGGTTGGCGTTGATCGTGGTCTTGCCCGGCAGGTACGGGGTCATCGGTGCCAGCGCTGCCGCTGCCGCGATGCCGCGATTGGCCTGACGGTTGACCTGATCCAAGCGCCGCTCCATGCCCGACCAGGCGTCGAGCACGCGCTCGTCGGCATAGCCCTTGGCGTCCTGCACGCCCTGCTGCAGCTGGGCAACGTTCACCGCATCGGTGGCCTGGGTACCTGCTGCGACATTGGTGATCTGGCGTTCGCCGCCTTCCCGGCCGACCGATACCGTGTTGTCCCGATCGGCCAACGACCCTGCGCCCAGCGCCACGCTGTTGTCAGCCTGTGCTTCGGCACCGGCACCGGCAGCCACGCTGCCTTGGCCAACGGCCTGGGCCGGGTTGTCGCCTTCCTGGTCACCCGGCTGCGGGTTGGCGCCGTAGTACGGCGGGTTGCCAGCGCCGCCACCGGCATCACCGGACTCAAGCGCGCCCACACGACCGTCAAGATCGCCGATGCGATCCTGCAACTGGTCGCGCAGAGCGGCCAGCTGGCCGCCGTTCACCGCCTCCCGGCTGCCGCTGCCGACGCGGCCGTCGGCCACGTTGGACAGCACGGTGCCGTTGGCGCCAGCAAAGGTGACCCGACCACGGTCGCTGCCGGCATCGTAGGTCACTGCATCCAGCATCTGGCCACCGTCGCCGACCAGGCCTGCAGCCTTCAGCTGGCGCAGATTCACCGCATCGGTATCCTCGCTGCCATCGGCAACATGGGTGATCTGGCGCTCGGCGCCAGTGGCGCCTACCGATACCGAATTTGCACGGTCGGCCAACGAGCCAGCACCCAGCGCGACACTGTTGTCAGCCTGTGCAACCGCGCCCTGACCCAGAGCCACACTGTGCTCTCCCTGCGCCTGAGCCGCCGCACCCACCGCCATCGCGCCCTGACCAGAAGCCTGCGCGTCATCGCTGCCGTCGCCTGCACCGTCCACACGCACGTAGCGGTTGCCGGTGGCGCGCAGGCCGTCCATCGCAGCGTTCAACTGGCCAAGATTCACCGCGTCGGTCGCGTCTGCACCGGCGGCAACGCCCTTCAGTTGGCGCTCACCATCGGTGCCGCGCAGGTCCACGATGCTGCCGCCACTGCTGGCTGCGATGGTAATGGCCGCGTCGGCCGAGGTCTGGCGCACCAGGCCTGCGTCACCGTTGCCCAGGTCCTGCAGCTGCTGGCGCAGATCCACGATATCGCCTTCGTTGCGGGTCACTCGACCGTCAATCATGGTCATGCCGCCATCGACCTTGCCCAGCGCGTCACCGACGTTGTCGAAGGTCTCGCCCTGGATGGCGTAGCTCGGGCCACGGACCGCACCGCTCATTCCGTCGTGCGCGGCACCGCCGCCCAACGCGTCAACCAGCGGACGCAGCTGCTGCACGTTGACCGCATCGGTGCCTTCGGTGCCGTTGGCCACATTGATGACCTGACGGGTGCCATTGCCACCCAGCCCCCAACCCACGGAGACCACGTTGTCGCGGTCCGCAACCGAATCGGCGCCCAAGGCAACCGAGTTCTCGCCGCTGGCGACGGCGTTTGCACCCAGCGCGATGGCACCCTGACCACTACGTGCCTGCGCGCCCCAACCGATCGCCACACCCTGCTGGGCGCTGGCCGCCGCGCTGGCACCTGCGGCGATGCTACCGGTGCCGGTGGCGCTGGCCTCATCCGCCACGCCATTGCCATTGGCCTGGAAGTAGCGGCTTGCATCATCCAGCGCATCACGCAGGTTCACCAAGTCCTGGGCGGTGTCCCCAACGCGGCCATCCAGAGCGGTCAGGGCATCGCCCACATTGCCATGGGAGGTGCCGCCGATGACGTAGCTGGGCGCGCTGACACGGCCCTGTGCGTCGGCGCTGCTGCCGCCACCCAGAGCATCAGCCACGGACGAACCTGCCGCACCCAACTGGCCCAGGTTCACCGCCTCATCAGCGGCGGTGGCGTCGGCCACACCCATCAGTCGACGCGCACCGGCGGTACCGGTGAAGTTCACGGCGGCACCATCGGTGCCGGCACCCACAGTCAGGTCTGCGCCTGCAGTCGCCTGCTGCACCAGGCCGATGCTGCCGTTCTCAATCGACGTATGCAGCTCGTTCAGAGTAGTGGTGGTGTCGGTCAGCCCGTCATCAATCGCGCTCAGCGCATCGCCTACATTGGTATGCGTGCCACCGTGCGACAACACGTAGGAAGGCGCAGTGATCGCACCATTTGCCGCGACATCCGCGCCGCCACCCAGCGCCTGCACAGCGCTGCGCAACTGCTGCACGATCACCGCGTCGTTGGTCTGGGTACCGGCGGCCACATTGACGACCTGACGGCGCAGTGCCGCGCTGCCCACCGAAACAGTGTTCTCGCGGTTGGCCTGCGAAGTACGGCCAATAGCCACTGCCCCCGCTGCCGTTGCCTGGGTCGAACCGCCCAGTGCGACGCTGCCCTCAGCCGTCGCCTGAGAGCTGTCGCCAATCGCTATGGTCTCGATTGAGGTACCGCGCGCACCGCGGCCCACGGCAACTGCCGAGGACCCGCTCGCCCCAGAGTTGTAGCCCAGGGCGACACTGTTCCAACCACTGGCGTTGGCTGCCGCACCAACGGCTACCGAACCCGCATCCCCCTGTGCGTTCTTGCTAGTTGCACTTGCCCCAAAACCGATGGCCACAGCGTTACTACCCTGGGTGCTAGCGGTGTAACCCATAGCAATCGAGTTGTCGGCATTACCATCCGCATCCGCCAGCGCACGTGCGCTGTCGCCGATAGCGATCGAGCCCGCGCCCACAGCGCTGGCCGCGGTACCAGAACCGTTCACCTTGACATACAAATCATCGACCGCAGCCTGGATGCCGATCGAGCGGCCGGTAGCGAAAACAGCGGGCGTAGCACCCTGGTCGGCGTTGCTCACGCACTTGCCGGCGCTGTCGAGGATACCCGCCTGCCCGTCTTCAAGCAGACATGCCTCATCGGCAGTATCGGCCATCGCCCACGCGGGGGTTGTCAGCGCCAGCAGAGCGACAACTGCTGCTTGCCGTGCGCAGCGCGTGCGCGCTTTCTTGGTACGGCCAGTAGCCAGCTCCGAGGCAACCACCCACTTTCCGATGGCCGCATTCCAGATGATCCGGTAAATGCTGTTCATGATTTTCTCCGTCGGCAAGATGCCGTGTAGGTCGAGGACTTCGATATGCGGCTCATGCCGCCATGTAAGTACGCTTGGTCATCCGCGCGACCATGGTCACGACCTGCATTCAGCAGCTACGCGAGCAGCAGACAGCGAACGTCAACTTCTGCTTCAGCCGATTCAGCCCTGCGTAGCTCGATGCCTGCGCGATGACCTGCAGCTGTGCTGGAGAAAACCCCATTGCGGACTGCAAACATCTTGCTCATGGGACTTTCGCTTGTGCCGGCAGAGTGCTCAGTGACCAGAGCTACAGACTGCGCCTGCAAAGAAGCCTTTCCCATGCAACAAATACGAAAGCGCCAGGACTTGCAGATGTTGGAACAAGCGCAGTCCCCGTGTTCACGAGGGAAGCCGGCGGGCACCGGAGCACACTCAATGACCATGGCTGTACAGTGCTCTCACCTGGAGGTCATTCCCATGCAACAATTACGAAAACGTTGACTGTGGAGGATGCTCGCGCACAGACAATCAGCCACCTGCGTTGGGACGCGGCGTTCAATAAACACACTGTTCAGCTTGAGTGACAACGGGCGCGTCAACGTCAACGCCGCTGTGTCGATGACGCGAGGCCACAGCGCGATCTTCTTAGATCGGCGTCGGCGTGGTACTTGTTACACAGGCTCTTGAGTCACCTACATCCGATGCAGGGCCTCGCGCATAGGATCGTGCTTTGTGGAAGCGGCGTAAGCCGCGAAGCAAACTGATCATCAGATGACATAGGCGCCAGGGGTTCCAGCAACATCAGTTTCGCGGCTTACACCGCTCCCACAAAGGACAGCTGTGTTCTTCATCGCAGCGCCACAGCAATCGCCGTAGCGCGGATGGCACTTACTTGCCAGCGGTCGTGCGGCAGCTCGAAAATCAAAGCTCCCTTCTGGCACCAGCACGCGACGTCACCACCGCAAGTGCGGCGGCAGCGACAAGTACGACAGCACTCATCATGAAGGTGCTTTGGTAGCCGGAGTGGTCGAACAGCAGCCCACCGATGGTGGATCCCAAGGCAATCGCCAACTGGATCACCGCCACCATCAGGCCGCCGCCGGCTTCCGCATCGCCCGGCATGGTCTGCGCGATCCAGCTCCACCAGCCCACTGGGGCGGCGGTTGCAAACAGCCCCCAAAGGGCGAGAAGAAGCGCTACGCCACTGGCTGAGCCACCGATGAGCGTCAACGCCAGCGCGATCATTGCCATCATTACCGGAATGATGATCAACACCCGGTACAGGCCGCTCTTCAGGACGCTGCCAATGGCGGCTGTGCCGATAACGCCACTGGCGCCGATGCCCAGCAGCACCCAGGACAGTGCAGAAACGCTGAGATGCGTCACCGTCTCCAGGAATGGGCGGACATAAGTAAACAACGCGAACTGCCCCATGAAGAAGGCGGCGCAGGCCACCATTCCCAGTACAACAATCCTGCGCTTGAGTATGCGCAGCAAACCACCGGCATCGGTACGCTGCTCTGCCTTCATCGACGGCAGGCTGCACCACTGCCAGACCAGCGCAAGCAGCGCTATCGGCACAAGGCAGAAGAAGGCGCTGCGCCAGCCCATTACCGCACCGAGATAGCTGCCCAGTGGCGCCGCAATCACAGTCGCCAACGCATTCCCCCCGTTGAAGATCGCCAGGGCGCGTGGCACCTGCACCGCGGGCACCAAGCGCATGGCAGTGGCTGCGGACATCGACCAGAAGCCGCCGACGACGATGCCGATAAGCGCGCGACCGATCAGATACACCGGGTAGTTCGGCGCCAAGGCAACGACACTGCCGGATACTGCCATCAAGGCAGTCAAGACCAGCAGCAATACCTTGCGGTCCGCATTGCCGGCCAAGCGCGCAATGCACAGGCTGGTCAGCACTGCGAACGCGCCTGAGATGGCGATGCCCTGCCCTACCAGACCTTCGCTGACATGCAGGTCCGCAGCCATCGGTGTCAGCAGACTGACAGGCAGGAACTCGGATGCGATCAAGGCGAATACGCACAGCGTCATGGCAAATACGCCACTCCAATGTGATGCTGCATTTTCCAGATCCGGACAGGCACGCACCGGCGTGCCGACAACGGGGGTCGACATGGAAGACCTCTTTGATGATGTTGGTTGAGATCGGCAGCGCGACGTTGGCGCCGCCGCAAGCCAAGCGAGCGTGTGCGCTCAGCCTGGGCGGAAATAACCCCAGTAGGATCAAAGCTTGTTGGAAAGCAATCCTGCTACAAATCTAATGCTTGTCGCTTGGTCACGAAGACGGCTTCGTCCGGCATGCCAATCCAAGGCCTGATCAAGCTGCACCTCGCTACGGGCAATGGCATGACAGCCTATCGGGCAGCGTGATACTGCTCGTCGCTTACCTGCTCCATCCACTCGACATTCCGGCCGTCCAATACGCCGGTGACCGCCAGGTGGGTCATCGCGGTTGTTGCACTGGCACCGTGCCAGTGCTTGACGCCCGCTGGGCAGGTGACAACGTCGCCAGGGTGAATCTCCTGCACAGGTTTGCCCCATTCCTGCGTCAGCCCCACGCCGGAGGTCACCACCAGGCGCTGCCCTGCTGGATGGGTGTGCCACGCCGAACGCGCGCCCGGCTCGAAGGTGACCCATGCACCGGAAGCGGTCAGCGCCTGATCGGCAGACCACACCGGGTCAATCCGCACGCGGCCAACGAAATACTCCGGCGGGCCCTCCAGGGAGGGTTGGCTGCCAACGCTTGCCACCTGCTGGGCCTGCGCTGCTGCAGGCAGCGGCGATTCCGCGGACGCAACCATCGGCAATGCCACCGCGACGAGCCCAAGGCTCTTCAGTGAATCGTGCATATAGCTTCCTTGATGGCGCTCTGGCGTCTACGCCAGGCGAATAACGACTTCCACAGTCAATCGGCAGGTCGTTGATGAGGATGCAGGCTTGGCGGGCAACGCCGCGTGCGTAGCACGCTATGCCGTTCGACGTAACTGACCCGTCGCTCCCGACAATGGAAGCGACCACCACTCGCAACAGCCACGGAGCCGGTACCGCATGGCTGCCCCAGGGCAACCATGCACTTGCTTGAACGCCAGCCGGACCTAGTTGCCCAAGGTGGCGTTGTCGATCACGAAGCGATACTTGATATCGCCCTTGAGCATTCGCTCATAGGCTTCGTTGATCTCCTCGGCACGGATCAACTCGATGTCGGACACGATCTTGTGCTTGGCACAGAAGTCCAGCATTTCCTGGGTTTCCGGAATGCCGCCAATCATCGAACCGGCCAGGGTGCGGCGCTTGGTAATCATGTTGAACACATTCGGCGAGGGGTGCGGCGTTGCCGGTGCGCCCACCAGCACCATTGCGCCGTCACGCTTGAGCAGCGCCAGGAAAGCATCCAGATCATGCGGTGCCGCCACGGTGTTGACGATCAGGTCGAAGCGCTTGGCCTGAGCGGCCATTGCCTCGGGGTCGCGTGACACCACCACTTCATCCGCCCCCAATGCCAACGCTGCCTCGCGCTTGGATTCTGACGTGGTGAAAGCAATGACGTGCGCGCCCAGCGCATGCGCCAACTTGATGCCCATATGGCCGAGGCCACCGATGCCGACCACACCAACCGTCTTGCCGGGGCCGGCATTCCAATGCTTCAGCGGCGAATACGTGGTGATACCGGCGCACAGCAAGGGGGCTACCGCGGCGAGTTGCTCTTCGGGGTGGCCGATGCGCAATACATAGCGCTCGTGGACGACGATCTCCTGCGAGTAACCGCCAAGCGTCCAGCCCGGCGCATCGGCAGTGGTGCCGTTATAGGTGCCGACCATGCCGTCGCAATAGTTCTCCAGCCCGGCCTCGCAGTCGTCGCAATGCTTGCAACTGTCGACGATACAGCCGATACCGACCAGGTCGCCCGGCTTGAAGCCACTGACGTGCGCGCCAACTGCGGCAACGCGGCCTACGATCTCGTGGCCCGGCACGCAGGGAAACTGGGTGCCCGCCCATTCGGCGCGAACCTGGTGCAGGTCGGAGTGGCAGATGCCGCAATAGGCGATGTCGATCTGCACATCATGCGCACCCGGCGCCCGGCGGCTGATATCCATCGACTCCAGCGGCTTGTCGGCGGCATAGGCGCCATAGGCTTTGACAGACATGGGAACTCCGGCGGTGATTGGGGAAGGTGGCCATTGTCCACCTGGATAACTCGCCTGATAAGGTAATCAATGCTTCTAGCCACTATTAGCTGAACTAATCAATCAGTCATGCCACACTGCCGCCATGGCACGACGCAACCTCAATGATCTACTGGCCTTTGTCACCGTCGCACGTGAAGGAAATTTCACCCGCGCGGGGGCCCTGCTGGGCGTTTCCCAGTCCGCACTCAGCCAGGCCATCAAGGCACTGGAAGAGCGCCTGCAGATCCGTCTGTTGACCCGCACCACCCGCAGCGTATCGCCCACGCCAGCAGGTGAACGGCTGTTACTGGCCATCGGCAACCGTTTCGATGAGATCGAGGCCGAACTCGACGCATTGACCGAACTGCGTGACAAACCAGCCGGCTCCCTGCGGCTGACCTGCGGCGACCATTCGCTGCAGACCATCCTGTTACCCAAGCTGCTGCCGCTGATGCACCGTTACCCGGACATCCGCATCGAGTTCGACGTCAGTTACGCCCTGCGCGACATCGTTGCTGATCGCTTCGATGCCGGCGTGCGGCTCGGCGAAAGCATCGACAAGGACATGATCGCCCTCCCGATCAGCCCAAAGGTGCGCATGGCGGCGGCAGCCTCACCGGCTTACTTCGAGAAGCACCCGGTTCCCAAAGCCCCCGCCGACCTCACCGGCCACAACTGCATCAACATCCGCTTCGCCACCTCGGGCGGCCTGTATGTCTGGGAGTTCGAGCGCAACGGCAGGCAGGTGAACGTGCGAGTGGAGAGCCAGTTGGTGTTCAATACCTCACCGCCGATGGTGCAGGCGGCACTGGATGGCCTTGGCATCACCTTCCTGCCGGAGGAAGAATTCGGCAGCCACATTGAACAGGGCAGATTGGTCCGTGTACTGCAGAACTGGTGCCCACCCTTCCCCGGCTACCACCTGTACTACCCGAGCCGCCGCCAGCATTCGGCAGCGTTCGCGCTGGTGGTGGATGCATTGCGCCTATGACGTTCTCAGGGCTGCTGCATCAACCCAATAACCGCCCCGTGCATCCACCCAGGCAGCCACCAGACCAACTTGCAGCACTGAGCATCGGCGTAGTCACCTGCGCCTACTTTATAGCGAGCATTCCCTTGCTGTGATGCCGCCTGACCAGCTCCTCAAGATAGATGTCCAGGGCGGCGCGCGCATCCTCGGAGGTCTCTTTGTGCTTCAACGCCCAGCTCAGTCGATCCATCAACACCGGATCACGACAGTCATCCAGACTGCTTTCGTCCCACTGCCGGGCTTTACGGTAACGCTTGGCGCGCTCGGCCTGGGATAGTGGAGTCTCATAGAGCCGCGGTCGGCCGCGCCGCTTTGCCGGAGCTGGCGCGACTTCGTCGACAGCTCCTTGATCATCAACCATTGTCATTTCCCCACCAGAATGCGCTCAATAATAAAGTGATACATCACTTTTTGCGCACTATTCTTTTGTGAGTGGCAGTTACAGCGCGATGTTCGGGAAAATTCGGTCGATCATGGCGCCAATTTCTTTATGAAATCAGTGAATCGCGCGTATCGATCGGCCACTGGGTTCCTGCACCTTGCGTTGCAGTACTACGCCTTCGCTTCCGCGCGAACTCCTGCAAAAACAACGCGCGAGCAGCTGTTCGCAACGGCCTGATACAGACGCGACCCCAGCGATCTCGCGCACGCATCTGCGAATGCAAATCTGGACGGAGATCGGACTCGTCCTACGATGCCAGCGCATTGAATAGGACCCGTAGTGCTTACTTTGCTCGCGGTACGTCAATAAAGTAACAACAAACGCATAGCAAGCCACCACCTCTTCGCCCCAGTGCCATGCGTCGTTCACCAACAGTGCAGCAGTTTGCTCTGTCGAGATTTTTCCCCGTTCAACTACTGAAGCCGATCCGCCATGAAGCCACTCAGCCTCCGCGTTGTCCTCGCGGATGATCACTCAGCCGTGCGTGCCGGCCTTCAGTACGTGCTCACAACGGCCGGTACGATCTCCGTTACAGGCTCGGCACGCAATTCGACCGAGCTCATGGATGTGCTTGCTCGCAGCCCCTGCGACGTTCTCATTTCTGATTACTCAATGCCGGGTGGTCGGTACGGCGATGGCATAGCACTCTTCAAGCTGGTCAAGAAACGCTATCCCTCGATCAAAATCGTTGTGCTCACCATGCTGGAGAACCCTGGCATCGTACATTCGCTGCTGACCCTTGGCATCTCGTGCATTCTGAGCAAGTCTGATTCGCTGAATCACCTGATGCCAGCCGTTCATGGTGCTTTCGCCAACGGTCGCTATCTGTCACCGACCATCACTGAGATTGCAGGGTCCGTCACGTCAGGGAGCTCGGGTGTGCAGACACTCACTACCCGCGAGCTTGAAGTCATCCGCTTCTTTGTTTCCGGCCTGACAGTCAACGAAATCGCCGAACGCCTGAGCCGCAGCAAGAAGACCATCAGCACCCAGAAGGGCGCTGCCATGTTGAAGCTCGGCCTGAAGCGCGATGTCGACCTGTTGCGGTACGGGATAGAATCCGGCCTGGCCGACGCCGAAGCGGGGCCTCCCATCGCCCGGGCGTCATAGCCCAGCGGATCTGCTGCACTTCATCCGCAGGCAGCATCGTCCATGCTGACAAGGCTGAAAGCACGCCAACGAAGTCCTGCTGACCGCCAATTCCGAAGTCCATCGGCCAACTAAAAGGCAAGATATCTCCGGCCTATTGGGACAGGTCCTATGGCTGCGCCAGACCGCTTGACACAACATGAGCAAATTCCTTGTGCGGCGCCATTGTGGCGCTCGCATGCGTGCTTTGCTTTTGAGCTGCGGCTGAGAACATACAAAGATGGACAAGAAAACCGCAGACGTAAGGCGGCTGCTGATCGACTTCGCCCGACTATCGTCTCTCCAGAAGAATCAATTCCTGGAGACACTCAATCTTTTCATGTACGCCTCACCACAACGCAGGCGTAAAATAATGTTGCAGTGGGAGTCAGGAAAAACCGGGCTGGACGTTGATTAACCCGGACTCGCGTTGAACCAGACATGTGCATCGGCGAGTTGCCCGCTGCCTCTGCTTCAACTTGCCTCAGATGCAGCCGGGGTGCCGCCTGATGATGTCACCAGTCCATTCTCCATGGCATAGCGCAGCAGATCGACATCCTTCTCGATGGACAGCTTCTCCATCGCGCTGGCTTTTTGTGTGCTGATGGTTTTCTTGCTTCGATGAAGACGTTCGGCAATCTCATTGACCGTCAATCCCGAGGCATAGAGCCGCACCACTTCGGACTCGCGGATGCTCAACACGCCTGCAGGATTGCGACTGCGCCTGTTGAGCTCGATTCCCTGCACCACCTTCTCGATGGTGGGCGAGTAGTACCGGCCACCGCTCTGCGCTGCATGAACCGCAGGCACCAGGTGCGTCAATGCATCCGACTTGCTGACAATGCACATCACCCCCTGGGTGAGCAGAGTGTGCAACACGGCCGGGTTATCAAGCATCGTAAGCACGACCAGCTTCACCTGCGGGTGTCGCCTGGCAATCATTCCGAACAGCGCTATACCATCGCCAAAGTCACCCGCAGGCATTGCGTAGTCTGATACCACGACATCGCATGCCACGCTGCCGAGCAGCGCCATCAATTCGGTCGAATCAGCCGCTGTCCCGACAAGGTCGAGGGTAGATACCGTTGAAAGCTCGTACTTCACGCCCGCAATCATGCCTGGGTGATCGTCAGCCAAGATCACCCGGATCTTGAAACCACTCATGGTTAGGTTCTCCCTGAAATGCGCTGGCAGCTGGCCGGTCCAGGCAGGGGAGGCATCCCCTACCCGGCAAGGCAGGTCAGGACAGAATTTATGTCACATCGCGCTTAAAGACAAAGATTAATGAGAAAATTTTGAGCCGGACCCCACTATGGCCTCCCCAAGGGCGGCCGGCTCCACCCGCACGCCACGCCACACGGGACCACAGCCCTATCGCACAGGAGCCTCTTCGCAGGTCGGGGGATAGCCGGAACATGTGAATTGCTCCCTCGCACTGGCAGTCGGCAGTCGGCAATCGACCCTGCAGACGGGGCTGGCGTAATCGCCCCAGATCACATTTAGCCCGCCCTGCTCCTGTAGCCCGCGCGCGCGAACCCTTCCGGCTGGCCCCCACCTCTCCCGCCTCCAGCTCTGCCTGATCCTGCCCCCCCGGCGCCCAACGGGAGCTTGCGCCCGCCAGGCATCTCAAACTGCAGCAGCTCAGAACGCCCAGAAGTCGCGGCACATCGAACCAACGGAACCAGGCCTGCGCGCGGCATCACCTGCTGACTGCTGGCTCTCAGTTCTGTGCCGGTAGACAGCCCCCTGGGGTCGATCCGAATACTGTTGCTCCTACACGGAGACAGGTAGGGAGTCACCGCGTAGCTAGACCGGTCTACCCACACACCAGAGGCATTTAGCACATGTGCCCCATGCGCATCAGGCACCCGTACCAGACCAAATGTTTCGGACACGAGTTACGGAAATGTGGCAGCACCGGCATGACCGGCAACGGCGCCGCGCGGGCTCAACGATGCCCGGGAGCCTGCCGCAGGCGCACCGAAACTACCGGCCATTGCAGTAGCACTCAACCGCTCACCGCTGCCGCCAAACCGCAGACCCAGGGTCGGCGACGCCCGGCTGTGTTGCCTCTGAACTTGATCAACTGCGCCTGGGCCTGCTACTTCGCTCGCAAGCATGGCTTCATCCAAGCCCACATAGCCCGAGGTGGAGCAGCGCTAGGCTGAGAGCGCGACACTGGTAGCTGTCACTGGCAGATCGCATGCACAGCTCAGTCGATGGCTACCGCTTCCAGTTTGCGTAGCGCTTGCTTGAGTCCAGCACAGGCCACCTGCGCAGCCACACCACGGCATGCGTATGTGTCTGTAACTTGACTTCACTGCGCTGGAACTGGCGACCAAGCAGGCCACCGATATCACGGAGATCCGGACACAGCAGAGCAAGCCGCATTTATGCCTTGTCCTTGACCTGCTTGGCCAACGTATCGTGGGCTGGTCGCTGCATCATCAGCGACACCGGCGGATGGTGAATCAAGAGGCACGGATCGCCGTCTGGCAATCCTGCATTCCGGTCGTGGCTGCCGGTTTCGATGCGATGACTATCAGGCTTGCCTGAGAATCAACCCGAGGAGCACAGTTTAATCGCCTTCGTGGAAACACGCGGGCGCACTACGGCACAGTGCGCCTGCGGCATAACGACCATCCATCAACCCTGGGATGAGGTGCTGCGACTTCCAGACCAGCTTATGGTCAGCTCAGCTGCGCTATGTAGTGCACGTAATCCGTCTTGGTCATTGCACGCCCATGCAGATAGCCTTGGGTCGTGTGGCAACCCAAGCTGCGCACCATGTCCAGATCCATATAGGTTTCCACCCCCTCGACAACTACCGTGGCAACCATCTGCCGAGCCATTGCAATCGTGCTGGCGAGCAGGCAGCGGGCATGGGCATGATCGCGTGCTTCCACCAACATGTTGCGATTGATCTTCAATTCGTTGAACGGGACCTGCAACAGCCTGTCCAACGACGAGTCGCCGCTGCCGAAATCATCGATGGCGCAGTTGAAGCCTCGCAAACGTAATTGAGTGACGGCCCCAGCCAACGCGGGGTTGCACCGCTCGCCGCCATCTTCCGTGACCTCGATCACCATCCGACTCGGGTCGACGCCTGCATGATAGGCGTGATCGGCAACGCTCTGCGCCCAATGAACGCCCGTCGCCACTTGCGCAGGAACATTGACCGCCATCAAAAGCGACGACGCCGAATCTTCCTCTGCGATGCAATCAAAGGCGCACGACAACATGTAATCGGTAAATGCCTCCAGCAAACCTGCGCGCTCGATCGCGGGGAGAAAAGCTGCTGGGGCCAGCACCGAACCGTCCGCACGATGCCAGCGTGCCAACAGCTCGGCACCGCGCAGCTGCCCGGTGATGGCGCAATGTTGGGGCTGGAAGTAGGCTTGGATCTGCTGATCCAGCAACGCCCCGCGCAGCTCGTCGCAGGTGAACTCCTGTGCGACTGGCTGGCTCACGACTTCCGCGCCCTGCACGGCCAACTCCATCGACGAGGCGATGATGCCCCGGATCTGCTCCTGCCTCAGTGGCTTGCGCAGCGCGGCAACCACACTGAGACCGCGATGGGTTGCATACGCCGACGCTGCATTCAGGATACGACTCGGCTGGCTGCTGACGACCGCCAGCCGAGCCGACCGGCAGCGCTCGGCCAGCAAGTCGATCACCTGCAAGCCGGTCAGGTCGGTGATGTCCAGATCCAGGATGACCAGATCCCAGCTGCGCTCCCGCAAGGCGGCGACCGCGCGGCAACCGTCCAGGGCTGAAATCACTTCAGACACCCCTGATTGACGCAGCATCTTGACCATCGGAAGATGTTGCAGTTCATTGCCGTCAACCAGCAGCGCATTCTGGATCATCCGGGCTTCCGGTCGTGGCGACACAAATTGAGCAAGAGCGTTCATGGGTGCTGTCTCCACGCCAGGAGCGGCGGTATCAGGGAAAGGACGGCTTTCGATGAAGTCATTGTTCCAGCGCAGCCGTCGGGCCTACATCGGCCAAGTCCGAATATTCCCCCTGCACGGCTCGGACAATGCCGTGAAACCTGGGTTTTTGCTGCAACAATGGGCAACTGCCAGCCGCAAGTGGAATCCCAAATGGCCTACGGCACAGCACCCTGGGAAGATGCCGCCAGCCCTCAAACACCCGCCCGTGGAAATGCCTTGAAGCTGCTGAGCAGGCACCAACGCCGGCTGCTCTATGTGGGCGGCATCCTCACGACGCTGATCCTCGGTGCAGTGACGGCGGTCGTCATCCATTCGCAGATCAAGGACTACATCGCAGAAAGATACGCCGACCAGACCAGTCGCCGCATCGCACTGCAATCCTTCTTTGCAGTGCGCGAAGGTGCCTTGCGCATTACCACGGCGCAGGAAGAGTACGCATGGGAGTCAAGACAGAAACCAGACCCGGAGCTGGTCAAGCGATTCGCCGACAGCAACGGGCGCATGACGATCCAGCGCTCCGCCAACTCGCCGCATGTGCTGGTTCTTGGCGACACCGACCAGGGTCATTCGCTGGAGAGCTTCGCCCCGTACCTCAAGCTGGCAGATGAAGTCAGCCATCAGGCAGGGACATTCGCTCGCGCCTTGACGGCATCAATCTACTTCTCCAACCCACACCGCACCTTCTTGGGAGCAGGCCCGCTAACGGATAGCCAATTACTCGCCACACATGGCAGCGAATCCACCCCTGCCCTCATCCAGCGGCTTACTCCCGACTGGCAGCCACCTACCGCCAACAGCGAGCGTCCCCTTCCGCCCGTGGGCCCCATGTGGCTGGCCGTTGCAAACGACCCACTCACAGGCCGGCCCTCGATGCTGCTGCGGCAGCATGGCTTCGTCGACGATCAACCGTTTGCGGTATTCATCGCCTCCTACCCCGTAGAGCTGGTGACTGCCTCGTTGAACTCAACGCAGACCGACGAGTTCTGGATGATCGCCAATCCACAAGGCGACCTATTCCTCGGCTTACAGCAGCCAGACGCTCGCCAGATTGCGCGGTTCCCGGTCAAACGCTGGGCCACAGGGGCGCCTGCCGACAAGCGCGGCAGGTTCGAAAAGATGGATGGGCGCTTTGTCGCCACAGACCCCGTATCAGCTGCCAACACCGGCTGGCAGCTGATTCACACCTTCTCTTGGCGGACTATCATCACCGCGCTATGGCCAACTCTGCTGGCCTATATTGGCGCAATGTTGCTGGCAATAGGTTTTGTTTGGGCTGTTCTATTGCTGATTGAACACAAGGTTTTCCGCCCCGGCTACGTGCGCTCGGAGCGGATAGTCGAGAGCGAGAACCTCAACCGCACGATGGTGGAAAGCGCACCGTTCGGCCAAGCGCTAGTTTCGCCTGCTACCGGCGAAGTTCTGTTGCAGAACGCGGTCATGGCGTCATATGCGCAGGCCAAGGCGGATCCAACGCACCCCCTGCATATGGACTTTCTCGATGCATTCCGCGCACATCAGGCCGACGCCATTGCATCGCCGGGTGTCGAACTGAACATCCAGACAGCTGAAGGTGCCGACTGCGCTCTATTGGTAAGCATTGTCCCCACCAAGTACCGGGGAATGGATGTATTGCTATGCAACTTCACCGACATCACCCTGCGCAAGAAAGTCGAGCAGGCGCTGGAAAGCGCACGCATGGCCTCGGAAGCCGCAAACGAAGCCAAGTCGACTTTCCTGGCAATCATGAGCCACGAAATTCGTACGCCGCTCAACGCAATCCTCGGCAATCTTGAGCTACTGGAACGCACTACGTTGACTGCAGAACAGAGCAGTCGACTACATGCGGTCACTTCGTCATCCTCTGCCCTGCTGAATATCATCAATGACATTCTTGACTTTTCCAAGGTCGAGTCCGGACAGATGACGATTGAGGCGATACCCGTAGACCTGAAGGAAATAGCACAGCAAAGCATTGATATGTTCTCGCCGATGGCGCAGGCCAAAGGGCTGGCAATTGACCTCATCATTGATGATGGCCTGCACTCTCGGTACCTGGGCGACCCGACGCGTATTCGCCAGATCATCTTCAACCTCATCAGCAACGCGATCAAGTTCACCGAAGCAGGCGATGTACTGGTCGAGGTCTATCTGCAGGATGACGAGGCCAGCGACTCGGCCATTGTGCTTGGCGTGAGCGACACCGGCATCGGCATGAGCCCCGCACAGCAGGCGTCGTTGTTCAACACCTTTTCCCAAGCTGACTCCACCATCGCCCGACGCTATGGCGGCACCGGGCTGGGCCTTGCTCTTTGCAGACGCCTGGCGGAACTGATGCAAGGCAGTATCGAAGTGAAGAGCAGCCCCGGCCAGGGCAGCACGTTCCTCGTTACCTTGCCGCTACCACCGCTTGCCGGAGCTACGTCCGTCGAAGAAGACTCGTTGGCTGCCCGAGCCGCAATACAACAACGCCCCGCGTTGCACGTACTGGTAGTTGACGATCACCCCGCCAACAGAAGACTGTTGCAGTTGCAGCTGGAGGCACTGGGATGCAGCGCGAATACATTTGAAGACTGCGGCTCTGCGATAGCTTCGTTCAAAAGCCAGAATTACGAGCTGATCCTGACCGATCTGAACATGCCGGGCATGGATGGCTTCACCTTCTCGCGCTGCCTGCGCGACCGCGGGGTCACCACCCCCATCATCGCGGTTACCGCACATGCCTCGGACCGCGACAGATCACGCAGCAAAGAAGCCGGCATCGATAGCATCCTCATCAAACCAGTCCTCCTCAAGGCGCTGCGCACGACGCTAGCCCAACTTGGGAATCACCCCCCGCCCACATCGTCGGTGCCGCAGCAGTGGGATATTGCCAGCGGAGCCCTGCCACCGGAGGTGCATATCCCCCTGTTGGAATCTCTGGATGACTCGGTGCTCGCCATCAATCGAGTCTTGCATCCGGCCCAACCGGGTGACTCATCTGCCATGACCAGTGAAGTCATCGGCAAGCACCTGCATTCTCTCCGAGGCGCCTTCGCCTTCATCCACGAAGCAGCTCTTGCGCAGAGGTGCGCTGCGATGGAGGACTTGCTGCAACAGCAACACCTGAACGAATTGCAGGTCGCCTTGTCCGAGTTCCATCAGGCAGCCCTTGAGGCATTGGAGCGCAGGCGAAGACAACCCGCTCCTCAAGAAAATCAGGGGTAACTGGTGGTAAATGTCACGCGCCCGTTGGCAGTGCCGGCCGTTACAGTCCCCGCCGTTTGCAGGTAGCGCGCAGCCACGGCACTACCGAACAGCCCATTCGCCACTTGACCCGCCGACCACTGTTTGGCTGTGCCCGTCGCCGATGAGTCCGGTCCGATTTTCAGCACCTGACCATCCCTGAGCACCTGAATCGTGACGCCAATCGCTTGAGATGCAGCTGTCTGCGTCATCCTGTCGGAGATATTTCGAGGGTCACCTGCATCGGTAATCGTCGCCGCCACTGCAACCACCCCCGCCGCACGCCCCCGGAGCAGTCCAGATCCGTATCAAACTCGCGTGGCGTTGACGAAGAGCCACTGCCGTTGAACTCACGGGCTTGCACGTTGCCAGGATTGGCTGTCAACACGGCCGTGGCGACCTTGCAGGCTGGCGTCAACGAGGAGGTCTCCAGCGAACCGTCAAGTACAATCAACGCCCACTTGAA
Organism: Stenotrophomonas sp. STEN023; assembly: GCF_056760135.1. Classification (NCBI taxonomy): domain Bacteria; kingdom Pseudomonadati; phylum Pseudomonadota; class Gammaproteobacteria; order Lysobacterales; family Lysobacteraceae; genus Stenotrophomonas; species Stenotrophomonas sp. STEN023. Next base: position 29,084 of record NZ_JBRREF010000044.1, read on the forward strand.
GTCGTCCACAGTCGGAAAACTGGCTTTCGAGATATCCCCATCAAGCGTGCCGGGCTGTGTAATGGCAACGGTATTTATCTCCAGCTTGAGCGGCACATTTGAGGCCGTTGCAATGCTACTGGGAGACACCGCTACGCAAGGCAGGTACGTGGCCTGAGAAAGAGCTATCCGCAGCCCATCTCCCTGGATACCAGTGGCATAGACACTGGCATCCACCTCAGCCCCCGTTGTGCCCACCCAATGAGCCAGGACGCCTTCCACCGGTGCTCCTTCACAGCTGACCTTGGTTGCGCCCGAGCGCACCGCCCACCCATCATAGGTTGCAGGGGCACCTCCATTCGCAAGATCTGCGTCCTTGACCATCGGCGCGACTGAATCAAGCGTCAGAACCGCAGGACTGCCTGTATTCGTTGTGCAGATGATTGCAGCCCATGCATCTGCTGACATCACCAGCGTCGCAAGCAAGCCGGCGGTGAGGTACTGAACGACAAGTGTCTTTTTCATGAGGATATCCCTCAAGCGGTTTGTTGCAGCAAATACGTGGATGGAGCACGCCTGCAGCAAGGCGAGCAGTGTGCCGGCGCCGTCGTTGCCAGATACCGCTACGAAGTGGCGCAGCTGCATCAGACTGCGAGCTGCGACAGGCGTTGAGTACGCGTGCTCGCAACCTGAGCCACGCGAGCAAAGCCGACAATTCATTCCTGTGCAGCCCCAAAGAAGTCTCTCTACGAGGAGAACCCAATGGGCTGCATTGCGGCCCATTGGCCCAGTCCTAAACGATGGTCGCAGCACCCGGATCCGGCATGGGTGTCCGGCACACAGACCATTTTCACGTGAGCGCCCATGATCAACATCACCAACTCAAACGACACCAGCCCGAGGTGCACATCGTTACGCCAATAGACTGCGCGCGACATCGGCGGTTGATGCTTGCGTTGCAAAGGAAAGGATCCTGATACCTACCAGCATGCCTGGTGAACTTTGTTGTCCCAGTAACTCGACATGGCAAAGTCACGTTTCAACCCAGCCTTGGCGTATGCCCGATCTCGACCCGCCCGGGCTTGAGTGCAAGCATCGATTGTCATACCGCCTTTGTTCCGTTGCCGCGTGCTCGACGATTTTGGATTCTGCGATCGATCGCCCTGTCGTGATTGAGCCCGCATTGACGCGCGGTCATCCATCGATCCGCCATCAACGACTTCTGGTGGCATGGCCCAGTGCCTCAGCTCGACGCCAAGGCATGGTGTGGATTGATAGGCATGCCGCTCGCCCTCCAGGCACTTGTAGACCATCGACTCCTGCGCCTCCGCGTCTGCATTGATCAACCCCAGCAGCATTACCAGAAGCAAGCTTCTCAAGGCAGCGTCCCTGTGTACCTTCATGACCTATAAGGTGCCAAAGGCCTGAAGCGCAGGATGTCCGCGATCAGAGCGTGTTGGCGTCGGACTTCGCCGCTGCATGCTGCAGCCCCCTTCCAGGGCAGGTGCTGCATCAGGCGCCGCAACCAGTCCGAGCCCCCCCCCCCACTCACCAAGACGACAGATCGCGCCTTTTCAGGCCCGTCTCATTGGATAAAGAAATTTCTTCACAAATCGCTTGCGGGAAATATGAAGCCCCGCTATTATTTCGTTCTCGGCAACGACGTAACAACGTAACACCGGGGCCATAGCTCAGCTGGGAGAGCGCCTGCATGGCATGCAGGAGGTCAGCGGTTCGATCCCGCTTGGCTCCACCAAATCCGAACATTAGGCCGTTCGGATTGTCGACAATTTGATGAGTATAACGCGTCCCCATCGTCTAGAGGCCTAGGACATCACCCTTTCACGGTGGCGACCGGGGTTCGAATCCCCGTGGGGACGCCATTCATCAGGTACAAACGGACCCAGCCGTATCGGGTCTTTTTTTATCGAAGCAATCTTCCCAAGAGATTGCACGGAAGAATAAAAAGCTTCCAATTCGATAAAAACCCGTTATAATGGCGGGCTAGCAACAACGTGGGGCCATAGCTCAGCTGGGAGAGCGCCTGCATGGCATGCAGGAGGTCAGCGGTTCGATCCCGCTTGGCTCCACCAATTCAGGCCTTAGGCCGCCTGAATCTACAATTTGAGTTTTGAAGAATACGCGTCCCCATCGTCTAGAGGCCTAGGACATCACCCTTTCACGGTGGCGACCGGGGTTCGAATCCCCGTGGGGACGCCACTTCTAAAAAGCTTCGAGCAATCGAGGCTTTTTTCTTGCCTGCGATTTATTGCGATGCCGCCCTGCTCACCCGGGCCGAACGAAGCAACCAACATCCAGCCAGGCCTTCATCGACAGCCAGCATCCCGCGCCAGCATACTTGAGGGGCTACTTGGGGCTGGTAACGGCAAGAGCTATCCAATGAACATGAAAGCACTCGCCATCTTGTTGGCCGGGGCACTTCTAGCGTTCGCGGGGACGACGCTGCATGCCAACCATCTCTTTGCCGAACGCTCGCAAGCACCCGACCCCGGCAAAGGTGAGGTCATTGAGTTCAAGGTAAAAGGATCGGATCGCACGGTGTACATCACCAGCGGCGATCGCATGCAGCATTGGTCGATTCTCGGCGTCGGGATTCTATTGCTCCTGCTAGGCGCCAAGGGCGGCGCCCTGCAGCGAAGCCGCGGACAGCATTGAAGCCGTATGCGGTTGCTGGCTTTTGCAGGAGCGGCGTAAGCCGCCAAGCCACAGATCCCGCAGGCGGCAGCGCCACACCTGGATGTTCCCGATATTGTCAGCCTCGCGACTTACGCCACCCCAACATCGATGTCGCAGATCGAAGCACTGCCGCAAACGCCCCTGCCAAGCATGACTCGGCACTACAGGTTGGCACTGCCCAAGCTTAGGCTGGCGCTAGCGCGCGTTGCAGCGCTTGGCTGAGATCTCTTCCGGTGTATGGCTTGGACAGCTTCACCCCGGTATCGAACACTTCGGGCAGTTGATTGATATCCATTCCCGTGGCGACCAGAAAAGGAATGCCGCGCTGCCGCAGACATTCGGCAACCGGGCTGCTGTTCTCATTGCATGCCAGCCAATAGTCCAGGAACACCAGCTGTGGCTGCAGTTCATCGATCATCTGCAGTGCAGCGCTGACCGAGGCGGCGACACCACCAACCTGCATGCCTTCCATCTCCAACTGCATCTGCAGCAGCATGGCATTCAACTCGTCGTTCTCCACGACCAGCACTCTCGTACCTTCGAGCGAGCCCATCGCCTGCCCCTGTATCCGGATCGGGTGAAGTATAGCCAGTCGCCGAAACAGGTATTACAGAAATATTTTTGGTCTGGGCCTGCCCAAGTGGCGAAAGCTTCGCTATAATTCCGCTCCTGCCAGCCGAAGTGGCGGAATCGGTAGACGCAGCGGATTCAAAATCCGCCGCCCTTAAAAGCGTGGGGGTTCGAGTCCCCCCTTCGGCACCAGAGAGAACAGGCACCTTAGGTGCCTTTTTCTTTGCCTGAAATTTGGCCAATGCTTCCAGCTTGCGATGCTCCAAGCCCTGCGCGAACTGAACTACAAAGACAGATCACCCGCCCGAAAAGCGATGCCGGATACCCGGCATAGCACCGATTTGTTGTGGGAGCAGCGTAAGCCGCGAAGCTGACAGTGCCGAAGCATCGGGATTTCGGGCTGCCTGGCGATGCATCTGCTTCGCGGCTTACGCCGCTCCCACAAGATCAGTGGATTCTTCGCCTGCGAACTCAGCTGCCGCGCTTGGCCCGTGCGAACGCATCGGCCAGTGCGTTGTTCGCCGGTGCAGCAGATACTGTCGGTCGGCCGCCACCATTGCCCGGGTTGCGCTGACCGCGCTGACCACCATCTCGTCCAGCACCCGGACCACGCCCCTGCCCTGCATTGCGCTCATCGCGCTCGGGCTTCCTGGCGGGCGCGGGCGCATCTTCCAGACGCCGGGTCAGCGCGATGCGCTTGCGCGGCACGTCCACTTCCAGCACTTTGACCTTGACGATGTCGCCCGCCTTGACCACATCACGCGGGTCTTTGACGAAGGTGTCGGACAAGGCGGAGATGTGGATCAGGCCATCCTGGTGCACGCCGATATCGACGAAGGCACCAAACGCGGCAACGTTGCTGACTACGCCTTCCAGAATCATGCCTTCGCGCAGATCCTTGATGTCCTCAACGCCCTCGGCAAAACGCGCGGCCTTGAACTCGGGGCGTGGATCGCGGCCTGGCTTCTCCATTTCCTTGAGGATGTCACGCACGGTAGGCACACCGAACTTGTCGTCGGTGAACTGCTCGGCCTTCAGACTACGCAGGTAACTGCCGTCACCCAACAACGCCTTGATCGGCTTTGCAGCAGCAGCGACGATGCGCTCGACCACCGGATACGCTTCCGGGTGAACCGCGGAGGCGTCCAGCGGCTCGTCGCCATCGGCAATCCGCAGGAAGCCCGCGCATTGCTCAAAGGTCTTGTCGCCCAGGCGCGACACCTTCAACAGATCCTTGCGGCGCTTGAACGGGCCGTTCTCGTCGCGGTGACGGACAATGTTTTCAGCCACCGTTGCCGACAGACCCGAAACGCGGGTCAGCAGTGCGGCCGATGCCGTGTTGACGAAGACGCCAACGGCGTTGACGCAGTCTTCAACGCGCGCATCCAGGGCCTTGGCCAGGCGGAACTGGTCGACATCATGCTGGTATTGGCCCACGCCAATTGCTTTGGGCTCGATCTTGACCAGTTCGGCCAAGGGATCCTGCAGGCGCCGTGCGATCGAGACCGCCCCGCGCAGCGACACATCCAAATCCGGGAATTCCTTGGCAGCAAACTCAGACGCCGAATACACCGATGCGCCAGCTTCGCTGACCACCACTTTCTGCAGCTTGGAATTGGCGCAGGCAGCGATTGCCTCACCGGCCAGCTTGTCGGTCTCACGGCTCGCGGTACCGTTGCCAATCGCGATCAGCTCGACGTTGTGCTTGATGCACAACTGCTTGATCGTCTGCAGCGACTGCTCCCATTGCCGCCGCGGTTCGTGCGGATACACCGTATCGGTGGCCAGCAACTTGCCGGTCGCATCGACCACGGCGATCTTGCAACCGGTACGGATGCCCGGATCCAGCCCCAGCACTGCCTTCGGCCCAGCCGGCGCTGCCAGCATCAGATCTTTCAGGTTATCGCCGAACACCGTGATCGCCTCGGCCTCGGCTTTCTCGCGTGCCTGATTGAACAGGTCCAGCAGCAGGTGCATATGCAGCTTGGCGCGCCAGGTCAGGCGGCAGGCATCCAGCAGCCAACGATCGGCCGGGCGCTCCTTGTTGGCGATGCCTGCGTTGAATGCAACGCGGCCCTCCGCATACTGGTGCCCGGCTTCAGCATCGCTGCCCGGGTCCAACTCAAGGAACAGGAACTCCTCGCGACGCGCGCGAAACAAGGCCAGCAAGCGGTGCGAGGGAATCTTTGCCAACGCTTCGGCATGCTCGAAGTAATCGCGGTACTTGGCGCCCTCGGCTTCCTTGCCTTCGGCTACCCGCGCACGGATGATGCCGTTGCCAGCCAACCAGCTGCGCAACTCACCAACCAACGCAGCGTCTTCGCCCCAACGCTCCATCAGGATGGCGCGCGCGCCCTCGAGTGCAGCCTTGGTGTCTGCAACGCCCTTTTCGGCGTCGATGAAACCTGCAGCGAAGACCTGCGGGTCCAACATCGGATCGCCAAGCAGGCCATCGGCCAGCGGCTCCAGTCCTGCTTCGCGGGCGATCTGCGCACGCGTACGACGCTTCTGCTTGTATGGCAGGTACAGGTCTTCCAGCCGCGACTTGGTATCCGCGCCCATGATCTGCTCGCGCAAGGCGTCACTGAGCTTGCCCTGTTCGTCGATGCTGGACAGGACGGCCTTGCGGCGATCCTCGAGCTCGCGCAGATAGGTAAGCCGACTTTCAAGATTACGCAGCTGGGTATCATCCAGGCCGCCGGTCACTTCCTTGCGGTAGCGGGCAATGAACGGAACGCTGGCGCCCTCATCCAACAGCGCGATGGCTGCCTTGGTTTGACTGGCCTGTGCGCCGATCTCGTCGGCGATTGTCTGCGCGATCTGCTGCGCGAGCTTGATGTCTTGCATTGCCGGTGCGGTAGCCACGGTGACGGGAGCTGCCATTCTGGCAATGCGCGGGCGCTGGGGAAAGCCGTTGACAGCACGCGCCGGACCTGTTGCCCGGCGCGTGTAGCTGAATACTCAGGCCAGATGCTTGTACAGCCGTTGGCTGGCGACATCGTCACGCAGGTCTTCCAGCACCATTACGCGCATCGAGCCCCTGCCGGTCACTGGCATCATCCGTTCTACGTAAATTTCCGGGCCATGCTCGGTATCTGCGCGGGTTTTGCTGAAGCCGTAGGGCAACACACCCTTATCGCCATCCTTGCTGCCACCGATATAAAGAACAATTGCCATGGTGGGTCGTGCTCCTGTTGGATCTGTAACAGGTGCAACGATACGCGGGGATACGTTACAGAGATGTACATAAAAGGTTGTCGTTTGATGTCAGCGTTCATTGCAACAACATCGACGACCGCCGCTTTCAGTGCCGCGCAGGCCACCAACCACGGCCGTGCATGGCGTAATAATCCGCCGCACGCTCGAATGGGTTACGCACGCTCACGCCTCCGCACAACAGGTAGACCGGCAGGAAAAACGGGCCCAATACCAGGTACTGAAAAACATGCGCGCGCTCGTGATCGCCGAGGCGCACGCGCGGCTGCACGCAACGCCCGGCGCGGTGCTCGTAGGTCAGGCACAAACCGTCCAGGTCATCGCCGGTGTGCAGGATCACCATGCCGAAGGTGATCGCACCGCCCGGCCCCCAAGGCCAACGCCGGAACACCAGTGTGCATTCCTTGCGACTCCAATAGGGACGCGCACCGGCAAGCGCACCCAGTGCGCCGCCGATCAGGCCGATCAAGGTGTTGGGCGAGGTCCAGATTCCACCCAGAATGCGCAGCCACATCGGAGCCATCGCGAGCTGCATGAGGCTCAGCTCCGCTGCTTGGTTCTGGTGACCGGCCGACTCATCTCAGCCGGCCGGCGCACGCAGGCGACGCAGCTGCTGCAGGAACCACGCCGAGGCGTCCTGCTCCTGCGCGCCACTGCAGGACACCTTGTACGCCTTGCCACTCATGCTGCTGCGGCTGGCGGCACGATCGATGAACTGCTCGCTGCTGTCGACCATGTCGCGTTTGAGCAGGTAATCGTATTTGCGCTGCAGGTGGCCGCGCGCTGCCACTGCGTCGTACCAGGTGCCATTGCGCTGAAAGCGGCAGCCGGAGGTTTCCAGCGCCTGCATCAGCCCGCTGATCTCACGCTGGGTTGCCGCATTGGGAGCGGCACTTGCTGGTAGCGCGGCCAGCGCCAAGCTTGCAGCCATCAGGAAATTGCGAACCAGCTTCATGCGCGCTCCCCCAACCAATCATTGATGGCGCCAGGTACTTCGCGCTGGGCGCGCCCCGACACATAGATGCCGATGTGGCCACCGCGAAAACCCAGCTCGGTGTAATCGGTGCTGCCAACCTGCGCCTGCATCGCCTTGGATGCGGACGGCGGAACCAGATGGTCCTGCTCGGCATAGATGTTCAAGATCGGCATCTGCACCTTGGTCAGATCCACCAGCTCGTCGCCGATGCGGATGCTGCCATTCATCAGGCCATTGCCTTGATAGAACTGCTTGACGAACTCGCGGAAAGTTTCGCCCGCCAGATCCGGTGAGTCGAAGATCCACTTCTCCATCCGCAGGAAATCCTCGAGCGCTTGCTTGTCGTCGAGGATATCCATCAATCCCACGTACTTCTGCACGTTCAAGCGGAACGGCTTGAGCATCAGGTAGCTGGCGTTCATCAGGTCAGCCGGGATGTTGCCGAGGGTATCGACGAACAGATCCACGTCCACGTGGCGCGCCCAATGCGAGAGCATGTTGTCTGCAGTGTGGAAGTCCACCGGCGTCACCATGCTGATCAGGTTCTGCACCTTGTGCGGGCGCAACGCGCTGTAGCACAGCGCAAAAACACCGCCCTGGCAGATGCCAAGCAGGTTGACCGGCGCACCATCACGCTGCGCACGCAGGTAATCGACCGCGCCGTCGATGTAGCGCAGCAGGTAGTCTTCCAGGGTGAGGAAGCGCTCTGAGCGATCCGGATAGCCCCAGTCCAGCACATACACGTCCTGCCCCAGCGCCAACAACTTCTGCACCAGCGAGCGGCCATCCTGCAGATCAACCATGTAAGGCCGGTTGACCAAGGCGTAGACGATCAACAAGGGTGGCTTGCTGGCATCGGCCTGATCGCTGACGAAGCGATACAACTTGACCTTGCCGTCGCTCCACACTTCCTGACGCTCGGTGACGCCATAGTCGACGTCTTCAACGCCGGGCAGCAGCTTCAAGCCATCGACCAGCTTGCGCTGCCATTGCAGGGTTTCCTGCAGCAGGTCGTCGTTGCCAAAACCCAGCGGGCCTTTCATTTGCTGCTCCTGCGGCGGGCCGGTGTTGCTTTCGGCTTGGCGGCGGCAGCGGTTTTCTTCGCCACCACTTTCTTTGCTACTACCTTCTTGGCCGCAGGCTTCTGCGCGGATGAACCGGCGGACTTCTTGACGACTGCTTTCGACGCCTTTGTCGCTGCCTGTTTTGGCTCAGGTTTCACCGGCTTGGCAGCGGGCTTGGACTGCGAAGGCGTTGCCGCCTTGCCCGCTACTGCGCCCTGCGCTGCCGGGCCCGCCTGCTGAGTAGCAGCGATCAAACGCCGTACCTGCCGCTCAAGCTCGGCGATGCGCCGATGCGCGGCATCCATTTCGGTGCGGGTCGGCACGCCCATCGCATCGCAGGCGCGCTCCAGCTCGCTCTGCGAGGCTGCACGCAGCCGCATCTGGGCGTTGGCCAACTCCCCATAAATGCGTTGGAAGTCTTCGGAGAGCGCTACCTTTGCATAGGCTTCCTCGGCGGCATCGATCCACAGATCGAACATCGCGCGGGCACTGGTCAGCTGGCTGCCCGGCACTTCGTGCTCGGCCAGCTTGGCCTCGAAACGCTTGAATGCATCGTCCAGAACGGCGCGAATGGTATCCACGTAAGCTTCGGCGCGCGTCTGGTATTCCTGCTGGATTTTCAACAAGGCCTGCCAGCGCGCCTGGTGCTCGCGGGCCGGGCCAAATGCCGGCGCGTTCAACCAATCGCCACCGCCAAAGCCAGCTTGTGCGGCCTTGGCGAACTCGCGCAGCCAGGGCTGGTCGTTCAATGCATTGCCACCGCGCGCGGCGCCCAGCATCCACTGCAGCAAGTCATCTCCCTGCCCTGCCTGCACGGCGTCGCGCCATGCGCCGGCCACTTCGGCCGCCGAGGTGTCTTTGCCGGCGAAGCGCGCGGCCACCTGTTGCATCATGCCCAGCCAATCGCCGGCCTGATGCTGGAACCGCGCGCCCAGCGCCTGAACTTCTGGAGGCGTGTCAGTGCTGACCAACCGAGTCCATTGGGCGATGCTTTCACGCCAGGGGAAATCGCCGCCCGTCGCCGCGCCGGAACCTTGCATGGCCTGTGACCAAGCGTCCCAGTAGCCGCGCATGCTGGCCTCGAAATCCGTGTTGTCGTTGTTGCCTGCCGCCGCCATTGCCTTACTCCCGGGATGCCCGTGGATGATAGCAACGCGACCGGCCTACCGGCGTCAGGGCTTGGGAATACGCAGCGTCTTGCTGATCATCAGCGAGCCGGACAGCGCGAACAGCAGGACCAGCGGATGCAGCTGCCACGGACCCAGCTGCCAGCTGCCGCCCCACAGCGCCGGGCCGATCGCACTGAAGTGGGCAGCCAAGGCCAGGACGATAACCAGCGCCAGGCTGGTGGGGATCGGCGTGCCTTCGAAATACGGCACTTTGTCCGACTCACCAGCGATCTCCTCGGCGGTGACGTTGTAACGGGCCAGCCGGCTGACGCCGCAGCAGACGAAATAGCTCAGGATCAGCCAATCCCAGCCGCCCTGCATGCCGCAGGCATAGGCCAGTGCCGCAGGCGCCACACCAAAGGAAATGACGTCGGCCAGCGAATCCAGCTCGCGCCCCAAGGTGGACGAGGACTGCCGCCAACGGGCAACGCGCCCATCCAACGCATCGAAGATGAAGGCCAACGGGATCAAGGCCATGCCGAACATCAGGAAGCCGCGTTCGCCATCCTGCAGGAAGCGCATGGCCGCGAACACCGCACCGGTGCCGCAGAAGGCGTTGCCGAGGGTGAACCAATCGGCAAGCTGGAACTCACGGAGCATCGAGAAATGGCGTTTCATGGGAACTCGCGGTGCATGGACGGCAACAGGGTACCGCGAGCAGCTGAACAGTGGACAGTACCCGCGCCTGGCCAGCTTGCCCGGTGTGCGACACACCACCACTGGACCCGGACACCTTCGCGTCCGGATCACTCCATCGGCCTCGAAGCCACCGCTGCTCGCCGGAGCGGGCTACATGACACCACTCCAGCAAGCAATTACAGGCGGGTGTAGCTCCAGGACTGCATGCGTCCATCGCGGTAAGGCATCACGCCGTGGAACGGGCGCGGGTCCGCATCGAAAACCAGTGGCAGGAAATGGCGATCGCCTTCCCACAAAGGCAGGGATTCCAGTTGGTCCACCGCCACCCATTCCAGGGTGCCTTCGCGGTTGACCTCCATCGGCGTGCCGGTGAAATCATCGATGACGAAAATGAAGGCGAACCAGTCCTCGCCGTTCTTGCCGAAGCCCGGCCAGCTGATGCTGCCGCGCAAGCGCGTCGTGCCGCACTCGATGCCGGCTTCTTCGCGGATCTCACGGTGCATGCAGGCGAGGATGTCCTCGTCGGCTTCCATCTTGCCGCCCAGCCCGTTGTACTTGCCCAGGTGCATGTCTCCGGGACGGGTATTGCGATGGATCATCAAGGCCTTGCTGCCGTCTGCAGACAGCACATAGCCGAGCGTGGCCATGATCGGGGTGTACGGCATAGCGACAACCGGAACCAGAGAGGGTGTGCAGTATGCCCGATGCGCAAGCCGCGCTTCAGCTCGGCAGCACATCCATGCGTCGCATCGGCACGACGGTGTCGTCGATACGGCGCAGCGTGGCCACGCTATGGCCACGTTCGGCCAAATATTCCAGCCATTTCCCAAGGAAGGTATTCATGCGCATGCGGTGGCTGATCAGCGCTTCCGGCGGCGGATACATACCCATGACGTCCTGCCAGCGCCGGCCAACGTAGCAATGCGTGGTTTCGGCCTGGCACGCATCGCGGTACAGGCGCACGAACGCAGATGGATCCGGCTCGCCGGTAACCGGATCGCGCAGGTCGTAGGTCAGGCGCAGCTCCACCGTATAGCGGTGGCATTCGATCACATCCAGACGCACATCCAGACCATCGCCGATGCTGGAGAGGTGACTGCCAACATGCAGCCTATCCGGCGCGAACAGGCGCATCAGATGATCATGGTTTTCCGCATACAAACCCATCAGCCAGCCGAGCCGGCTGAGCCTGGGAATGCGATCGATGCGGGAGAGTGCGCCTGCCATGGAGCCGATCCTACACGTCGCAGCGTGCAAGTGGCATCACCGGTAGTGCCGAGCCATGCTCGGCAGAGGCTCTACCCAGGAACCCACCTGTAGTGCCGAGCCATGCTCGGCAGGCGCTCTACCGGTAACGCCGCTGCCGAGCATGGCT
>NZ_JBRREF010000045.1:0-40757 GCF_056760135.1 Stenotrophomonas sp. STEN023
GCTTACGCCGCTCCCACAAAATGCGAATGGGCTGATGTATTGTCGGTAACGCCCTTGCCGAGCATGGCTCGGCACTACCGCCGGGGCTCAGCCGCGGCCCAGCACCAACTCGATCACGAACCGGCTGCCGAAGAACGCCAGCAACAGCAGCGCCATCGCCGTCAGGGTCCAGTGCACGGCCTTGCTGCCGCGCCAGCCGTAGCGGCGGCGGCCGATCAGCAAGGTGCCGAAGATGATCCAGGACAGCACGCTGAGCACGGTCTTGTGCACCAGCTTCTGCTCCAGCAGATCGTCGACGAACAGTACGCCGGTCAGCAGGGTCAGGGTCAGCAGGCAGAAGCCGACCGTGATGGTGCGGAACAACAGGGTTTCCAGGTCGGCCAGCGGCGGCAGGGCGCGTAACCACGGGCGGAAATCGCGGCGGCGCAAGGCCCGCTCCTGCAGCCACAACATGATCGCCAACAGCGCGGCAACGCTCAGCGTGGCGTAGGCCAGCAGGGCCAGCCAGGCATGGGTGGCCAGGCGCCAGCCCAGCAGCTTGCTCGGCTCATGGCCGTAGCCGTGGTAGACCAGCAACAGGATCGCCGCCATCGGGAACACCACAACGCCCAGCGCCGACATGCGCCCGCGCGCGCCAACCACGGTGGTCAGTGCCGCCATCCCCAGGCCTACCAGCGACAGCGCCGCGAAGAAGTGCATGTCCGGGCCGCCAGCGGTCTTGGCCGCCACCATCAGGTGGTAACCGGCGTGCAGCACTACTGCGCCGATGGTCGGCAACAGCCAGTTGCGTGGGGGCGGACTGCGCTCGCCGGCCAGCCCGCGGATCAGCAGGGCGGTGGACACCAGATAGAGTGCGGCGGCGATGAGAACGATTGTCATCGCTGCAGTTTCGCATACAGGCCCGTCGCTGGCGACGTGAACCGGCGGTAGCGGCGGCTGGTCGGTATACTAACTGTCTCTGTTTCCACGATTTCCGCAGGTTCCGTCGCATGTTCGAGTCACTGACCCAGCGCCTTTCCGGCACCATCGAGCGCCTGCGTGGGCGCGGCCGCCTGACTGAAGAAAACATCCGCGAGGCCACCCGCGAGGTGCGCATCGCCCTGCTGGAGGCCGATGTGGCCCTGCCGGTGGTGCAGGCCCTGATCGAGAAGATCAAGGTCCGCGCGGTCGGCCAGGAGGTGCTCAAGTCGCTGACCCCGGGCCAGGCCCTGATCAAGGTCGTGCGCGATGAGCTGACCGCCGTGATGGGCGCGCAGGCTACCGACCTGAACCTCAATGTGCCGGCGCCGGCCATCATCCTGATGGCGGGCCTGCAGGGTGCTGGTAAGACCACCACGGTCGGCAAGCTGGCCAAGCACCTGAAGGAAAAGCGCAAAAAGAAGGTGATGGTGGTGTCTGCCGACGTTTACCGTCCGGCCGCCATCGAGCAGTTGAAGACGCTGGCCGAACAGGTCGGTGTGCTGTTCTTCCCGTCCGCGTCCGACCAGAAGCCGGTGGACATCGTGCGTGCCGCCATCGAGGACGCGCGCAAGTCGTTCGTCGACGTGCTGCTGGTCGATACCGCAGGCCGCCTGGCCATCGACGAAGCGATGATGGCCGAGATCAAGGCCCTGCACGCGGCGGTCAACCCGGCTGAAACCCTGTTCGTGGTCGATGCCATGACCGGCCAGGACGCTGCCAACACCGCCAAGGCCTTCGGCGAGGCATTGCCGCTGACCGGCGTGGTGCTGACCAAGACCGACGGTGACGCCCGCGGTGGTGCCGCACTGAGCGTGCGTTACATCACCGGCAAGCCGATCAAGTTCACCGGTACCGGCGAAAAGGTCGACGGCCTGGATGTGTTCCACCCGGAGCGTGTGGCCAGCCGCATCCTCGACATGGGCGACGTGCTGTCGCTGGTGGAGCAGGTTGAGCAGCAGGTCGACAAGGACAAGGCGCAGAAGCTGGCCGAAAAGGTCGCCAAGGGCAAGAAGTTCGATCTGAACGACATGCGCGACCAGCTGGAACAGATGCAGAACATGGGCGGCATCGGCGGCCTGATGGACAAGCTGCCGGGCCTGGGGCAGATACCCGAGCACCTCAAGGCGCAGGTCAGTCAGAGCAAGGAAGTGCCGCGCATGATCGCCATCATCGGCTCGATGACCAAGAAGGAGCGCCGCAACCCGGGCCTGCTCAATGGCTCGCGCCGTGCCCGCATCGCGCGCGGCTCCGGTACCCAGCCGGCCGACGTCAACAAGCTGATGAAGCAGTACATGCAGATGGAAAAGATGATGGGCAAGCTGGCCGGTGGTGGCATGAAGGGCATGATGCGCAACATGAAGGGCATGCTCGGCGCCATGGGGGGCAAGGGCGGCCTGCCGTTCCGTTGATAACGTTTGATTCCAACCGGTTGAACAGGGAGTGGTGCATGAAGAACAGGATGTATCTGGTATTGGCTGTGCTGGCGCTGAGCGCCTGCGGTGAAGACCGCTCGATGTCGCAGAAGGCGGGTAGTGCGATCAGTGGCACCGCCACCGACTTCGTCGCCGGCCTGGGCGAGGGCGTGGACAAGCGCATGTCGCTGAAGCTCGACGTAGCACCGGAAGTGGCCAGCAATGGCATGACCGTGACCCTGGGCAAGAGCCGCGGCATGGGCTCCAAGGACGCCTCGGTGTATGTGGTGGCAACCAAGCCGTACAAGGGCGCATTCCTGGCACGCGCATTGGACGAGTCGGGTGCCGAAATCGGCCGCTCGCGGGTGGAAGTGGATTTCCCCGCCGATGATGCGCAGTATGTGAACTTCACTTTCAACGAAGAGATGGACAGCCAGCTGGTGCGTTCCTACGCTCTCTCGCTACGCTGAGTGGGCCTGGCACCGGCGGCTTGATCACCGCCATGCACAACGCCGTCATTTCAGCCCGGACCGAAGCGTTCTGCCAACGCTTCGGTCTTGAACTCCCCATCCTGTTGGCGCCGATGGCCGGCGCCTGCCCGGTACCGCTGTCTGCAGCGGTTGCCAATGCCGGCGGCATGGGCGCAATGGGCGCGGTGTTGTCTACGCCCGAACAGATCACGCAGTGGATGTACGCATTCGGCAAGCAGTCGTCGGGACCGACGCAGATCAATCTGTGGGTGCCGGATCCCGCGCCGTTGCGTGATCCTGCCGCTGAAGCGGCGACGCGCGAGTTTCTTGCCCAGTGGGGCCCGCCGGTTGCGGCAGAGGCGGGCGATGCCGGCCCGGCCGATTTCGATGCCCAGTTCGATGCACTGATTGCCGCCCGGCCTGCCGTGGCTTCGACCATCCTGGGGGTGTTCTCCGCCGCGCAGGTCACACGGCTCAAGGCCGCTGGCATTGCCTGGTTTGCCTGTGCAACCACCCTGAGTGAAGCGCTGCAGGCGCAGGCCGCTGGCGCTGATGCGGTGGTGGCACAGGGCATGGAAGCCGGCGGTCACCGCGGCGCGTTCGATGCCGCACAGGCGGAGCGGCAGATGGTGGGTTTGTTCGCCCTGCTGCCACGCTTGGTCGATCACCTGAGCGTGCCAGTGATTGCGGCTGGTGGTATTGCCGATGGCCGCGGCGTCGCTGCAGCCTTGATGCTCGGTGCCAGTGCGGTGCAGGTCGGCACTGCGTTCCTCGCTGCCGAGGAATCCGATATTCCCGACGCCTGGAAGCAGGCCTTGAGCGTTGCCGAGCCCGAAGCCACGCGGCCGACACGGGTCTTCAGTGGACGGCTCGGGCGTGCCTTGGATACCGACTATGTGCGTGCCGCCGAAGCTGCCGGTGCGCCTCGGCCGCGTCCGTATCCGGTGCAACGTGGGCTGACCGCCGCCATGCGCAAGCAGGCCAATGCCGCAAACCATCTCGATGCGATGCAGGCATGGGCGGGGCAATCGGCGTGGATGGCGCGACGCGCACCAGCAGCACAGATTCTGCAGATGATGTGGGCGCAGGCGCAGTCCCTGCCATGAGCGTGCTGTTCTGCAATGGGCAATTGGCCGATGCCGGCACCTTGAGTGCGGCGTTGGTCAATTACGGTCACTTCACTTCATTGCAGGTGCGCGGCGGCGCGGTACAGGGCTGGGCGCTGCATCTTGCGCGTCTGCAGCAGGGCACGCGCGAGCTGTTCGATGTTGAGCTGGATGGCGCGCAGCTCGTGACATGGCTGCGGCAGGCATTGCTGCAGCTCGATGCGGCCGACGCATCGGTGCGGATCACGGTGTTCTCGCGCCAGTTCGATTTCCGCCAGCCGCTGCGCGCGGTGCCGGTGGATGTATTGATCGGCATCGCTGCGCCGGCACCGATTCCAGCGCTTGCGCGTTCGGTGCTGCCGCTGCCGTATCAACGCGAGTTGGCGCATATCAAGCACGTGGGCACCTTCCCGCTGTTCCAGTTGCGCAGGCAGGCGATGCAGCGTGGCTTTGATGATGCGCTGTTTGTCGATGCACAAGGCCACATCAGCGAAGGCAGCACCTGGAACCTGGCGTTCTGGGACGGCGCACAGGTGCATTGGCCGCAGGCCTCGGCGCTGCGCGGCTGCACCGAGCGTCTGCTGATGGATGGTTTGAACGCGCTTGGGCAGATGCAGGTGCAAGCCGAGCTGCCGTTGTCGGCGCTGGCGCGGTTCAGTGCTGCGGTGGCATTCAATGCGTCCGGTATCTGGCCGTTGGCCGCTATCGGTGAGCAACGGTTCGAGCAGTCCGATCAGTTGCTGGCCACGCTGCAAACCGCTTTGGCGCAAACGCCTTGGCTTGCCCTTTAGCACTGGAAGCTTGTGCCCTTGTGGGCTGCGGGTTGGAGGGGCTTGATCAAGTGTGCACGCCACGTTTGCTATTGCGTGCGCGTTGCGAACCTTGTCTTCGATTCGACCACTATCGGGAGCTTGCATGGTGCTGGACCTGAGTGATCCGCAGGCGACACTGCAGTGGCTGATGAGCGTGCTGCTGTTCGTGCTGCATCTGCTGGTCGCTGCGCGGGCGCTGACCCGCGCCAACCGGACGCCTGCATCCCGCGCAGCGTGGGTATTGGTGATCATGCTGGCGCCGGTGATCGGCATGCTGGCCTACCTGTTGCTCGGCGAAACCAATGTTGGCCGGGCACGTCTGCGCCGGCTGCAGCAGACGGCGCGGATGCTCGCGGATTTGAATGACGCCGCTCATAGCGACGCCGGGATGGCATCGCTGCCTGCGTCAGCGGCGTCGTTGTTTGCCTTGGCGGCATCGATCAACGGCGCACAACCTCAGTCAGGTAATCGGATTCGTCTGCTCGGTGCCGTCGACAGCCACCCAGCAGCGCCGATGGACGACTGCAGGGCTGCCATCGATGTGCTGGTGCGCGATATCGAGCAGGCGCAGCAGAGTGTGCATATCGCTTTCTATATCTGGCTGGATGACGGTGCCGGTGGTCGCGTTGCTGATGCAGTTGCCGCTGCGGCAGGTCGTGGCGTCGCCTGCAGGGTGATGGTGGATGCGCTGGGTTCGCGCGCCTTCATCGGCAGCCCGCGTTGGAAGCAGCTGAGCCGGGCCGGGGTCAAGCTGCTGCGGACCCTGGACGATCTCAATCGTCTGCAGCACGTGGCTTTCAGTCGCATGGATCTTCGTGATCACCGCAAGATCGTGGTCGTCGACAACCGCATTGCCTACTGCGGAAGCCAGAATTGCGCCGATCCGGAATTCCGGATCAAGCCACGCTTCTCCCCTTGGATTGACCTGCTGCTGCGCTGTGAAGGCCCGGTGGTGGCGCAGACGCAACGGCTGTTCCTCAGCGGCTGGATTCCGGAGAGTGGTGAGCAGGGTTTGGGCGGGTATGCGGCCGACGTGGCGCAGTCGTTCGCTGATGGCTGCGTGGCGCTGGCATTTGAAACCGGTCCGGTTACCCGCCACAACGTGATGGCCGATATGTTTGTGGCCTGTGTGTATGCGGCGCGGTGCGAACTGGTGATCAGTACACCGTACTTCGTGCCGGATGAAGCGTTGCTGCGTGCAATCTGTGCGGCGCCACGCCGCGGCGTGCGCACGCGGCTGATCCTGCCCAAGCACAATGACTCCTGGCTGGTTGGGCAAAGCAGTCGCAGCACCTATGCCGATCTGTTGCAGTATGGCGTGGAAGTCTACGAGTATCCGCTGGGCCTGCTGCATGCAAAGTCGCTGACGATCGATGGCGAGATTGCCCTGCTCGGCTCGGCGAACATGGACCGACGCAGCCTTGAATTGAACTTCGAGAACAACCTGCTGGTCGCCGACAGCGCGGTCACAGCGAGCATCGTGCAGCGGCAGGAAGCCTATTTGTCGGTATCCGAGCCGGTGCTGCTGGAACAGGTGCTGGCATGGCGATTGCCGACGCGGCTGCTGCAGAACGCAGTAGCGATGATGTCGCCGGTGCTGTGAGCTGCCGGTTCAGGCCGCAGGACGGGTGTCGCCGCGCAACAGTCCCATGAACTCACTGAACAAACGTCGGTCGATCAGGCGGCCGCGATCATTGGCGAGAATCTCGATCGCGTGCTGGGTGGCCATCGCGTCGCGATAGGGGCGCTGCGAGGTCATCGCATCGAAGCCATCGACGATGGTCAGGATGCGTGACTCAAGCGGAATGTCTTCGCCCTGCAGGCCATGCGGGTAGCCGCTGCCATCCCAGGCTTCGTGGTGATGGCGGATCAAGGTGGCAACGGCCTTGGCATCGCTGCGGCCGGTAGCGGTAAACAGGCGTGCACCGCGTTCCGGGTGCGAACGCATGGCGGACATCTTGTCGTCGTCCAGCTTGCCGGGATAGAGCAGTACTTCGTCACGGATGCCGATCTTGCCGACATCATGGAAGCGGGCGGCGAGCACGAGGTGACCAATGCGTTCCTCGGACAGCTCGCAGCGCTGACCCATGGCCTGGGCCAGCTGCGAGACGCGGTCGCAATGGTGGTCGGTATAGCTGTCGCGCTGGTCGAGCGCGGCGGCCAATACGTCGATGGCGCAGCTACTGTCCTCAGGTGGAAGCGACAGGCCTACGGGTGTGGTGATCGGGGACATGAAGACGGAGCCGGGTGGACGGCTACGAGCGTAATCGGGGGGGCGTTATTTTCAACGCCCTTCCACTTTCACGCAATATTCACGGGATTTTTCGTTCAGGCGCGTCCCGGATGCAGCGTCGTCAGCAGCGCTCTTGCCGCGTTGAAGCGGTCCGCGCTTTCCGGCAACGGATGCTTGATGCGCAGCTTGTCCGGGCCATCCATCTGGTAGAGCTTGGGCTGCTTCTGGATCAGCTGGATCACCACCATCGGGTCGATGTTGGGCTTGCTGTCAAACACGATACGGCCACCGTTCTCACCCAGCTCCAACTTGCGGATGCCCAGTTCGTTGGCCTGCAGCTTGAGCTCGGCGATGGCGAACAGGTGCTTCACCGGATCCGGCAACAGGCCGAAACGATCAATCATTTCCACCTGCAGTTCGCGCAGGCGCTCGCTGTCGCGCGCGGAGCTGATGCGCTTGTACAAGGTCAGGCGGGTGTGCACGTCGGGCAGGTAGTCTTCCGGAATCAAGGCCGGAACATGCAGTTCGACGTCGGCACCGCGTGCCTCTTCGCCGGCATCCAGATCCGGCAGCTTGCCCGACTTGATCGAGCGTACCGCGCGCTCCAGCAGCTCGGTGTACAGGCTGAATCCGATCTCGGCCATCTGCCCGCTCTGGTCTTCGCCCAGCAACTCACCGGCGCCACGGATTTCCAGATCGTGGGTGGCCAGGGTGAAGCCGGCGCCCAGCTCATCCATCGAGGCGATGGCTTCCAAACGCTTCTGCGCATCACCAGTGATCGAGCGCTTGTCCGGCACCAGCAGGTAAGCGTAAGCGCGGTGATGCGAGCGACCAACGCGGCCACGCAGCTGGTGCAACTGCGCAAGACCGAAGCGGTCGGCGCGGTTGATGATGATGGTGTTGGCATTCGGGATGTCGATGCCCGACTCGATGATGGTACTGGCCAGCAGCACGTTGAAGCGCTGCTTCTGGAAATCCAGCATCACCCGTTCCAGCTCGCGCTCGGGCATCTGCCCGTGCGCCATGCCGATACGTGCCTCCGGCACCAGCTCGGACAGCTCGCGCTGCATCCGGCCCATGCTCTCCACATCGTTGTGCAGGAAGTACAGCTGACCACCACGCGACAACTCACGCTGGAAGGCTTCGCGCAGCTGCGCGTTGTCCCAGGCGGTGATGAAGGTTTTGACTGCCAAACGGTTCGGCGGCGGCGTGGCGATGATCGACAGATCACGCAGGCCGGCCATCGCCATGTTCAAGGTGCGCGGGATCGGCGTCGCGGTCAGGGTCAGCAGGTGCACGTTGGCGCGCATTGCCTTCAGCGCTTCCTTCTGGCGCACGCCAAAGCGCTGCTCTTCATCGACGATGACCAGGCCAAGATCCTTGAACTTCACGTCCGGCTGCAACAGCCGGTGCGTGCCGATGATCACATCGATGGTGCCTTCGGCGACCTTGTCGAGCTCGGCCTTGATCTCCTTGCTGGTCTTGAAGCGCGACAGCACTTCCACCCGCAGCGGGTAATCGGCGAAGCGGTCGCGGAAGTTGCGGTAATGCTGTTCGGCCAACAGCGTGGTCGGCACCAGCACCGCAACCTGTTTGCCGCCGCTTGCCGCCGCGAAAGCAGCACGCAGCGCGACTTCGGTCTTGCCGAAGCCGACGTCGCCACAAACCACGCGGTCCATCGGCTGGCTGGATTGCAGGTCACGCAGAGTCGCTTCGATTGCTGCCTGCTGGTCGGGGGTTTCCTCGAACGGGAAGCCAGCCGCGAACGGCTCGTACAGCGAGCGGTCGATATCCAGCGCCAGCCCGGCGCGCGCGCGGCGACGGGCCTGGATTTCCAGCAGCTCGGCGGCAACGTCGCGGACCTTTTCGGCAGCCTTGCGCTTGGCCTTGGCCCACTGCTCGCCACCGAGTGAATGCAGCGGCGCGGTTTCCGGCGACGCACCGGAGTAGCGGCTGATCAGGTGCAACTGCGCGACCGGCACATACAGGCGGTCGCCCTTGGCGTATTCGATGTCGAGGAATTCGCCGGGCATGCCGCCGACATCCATCGCGATCAAACCGCGGTAACGGCCAACACCATGGTCCTCATGGACGATGGGCGCGCCTTCGGTCAGCTCACCAAGGTCACGGATGATGGCCTCGGGTTCACGCCCAGCCCGACGCGTACGCCGCGCCTGGCCAGCACGTTCCGGGAACAGCTGGCGCTCGGTAAGCACGGCCAAGGCCGGCTCGCTGAGCGCAAAGCCGTCATCCAGCGGCGCAACGGTAATGGCGAAGCGACTAAGCCCCGCTTTGCTCTTGCTTAGCCCCTCTCCCGTTAACGGGAGAGGGGTTGGGGTGAGGGCACTCTTGCTCTTGCTTTGGCTAGGAGCCTTACCCCCATCCGACCCTTCGGGCCACCTTCCCCCGATGGGGGAAGGAAGAAAGTCGTTGAAGCTGCCCACAACCTCAGGCCGCAACTCCGCCGCCTGCAATACCTCCAACAAGGCCTCACGCCGTCCCGGCGAATCCGCCGCGATCAGCACCCGGCCCGGGTAGTGCTCGATGAAAGATTTCAGCGCCTGCCCAGCCGGCGCATCCTTGGCCGCGACCGGCAATGGCGGCAGCGGTTGGTCGCCCAGCGGCTGCGCCTCGGCTGCGCGCGGATGATCGGCCGCGCACACTTCCACGCGCGGCAGCTTGTTGAACTGCTCGCGCAGCTTGTCCGGCGACTGGTAGATCTCGTCCGGCGGCAGCAGCGGCCGTTCGATGTCGTGGCGGCGCTGTTCGTAGCGGCTGTTGGTCTGCAGCCAGAACGCATCGGAGGCTTCGCTGACGCCGCTGCCGAGCACGGTCATGAAACCGTCCGGCAGGTAGTCGAACAGGGCTGCGGTCTGGTTGAAGAACAGCGGCAGCATGTATTCGATGCCCGAAGGCAGCAGGCCGGCCTTCAGATCCTGGTACAGCGGGCTGCGCCGGGTATCCACGTCGAAGCGTTCGCGCAGCGACGCCAACACCTTGTTGAGGCTGGCCTCGTCCATCGGCACTTCGCGGCCGGGCAGCATCTTCACTGCCGTCACCTTGTCCAGCGAGCGCTGCGATTCCGGGTCGAACTCGCGGATGGAGTCGATGTCCTCGTCCAGCAGCTCGATGCGCAATGGCGTATCGGCGCCCATCGGATAGACGTCGAGCAGGCCGCCACGCACGGCGAAGTCGCCCGGGTCCATTACCTGCCCGACATTGCGGTAGCCCGCGCTTTCCAGGCGACGCTTCTCCGCGTCCATGTCCAGGCGCTGGCCAACCTTCAGGTCGAAGCTGCCACCGACGATGTAGCTCAGCGGCGCCAAACGCTGCAGCAGCGTCTGCACCGGCACCACGACGATGCCTTGCTTCAGCGTCGGCAACCGGTGCAATGCGGCCAGGCGCTGCGAAATGATGTCCGGGTGCGGGCTGAACTGGTCGTAGGGCAGGGTTTCCCAATCCGGGAACGGCACCACCGGCAACGGGCTGTTTGCACCCAGCAGCGTTTGCAGGTCAGCTACCAGTTGATGCGCGCTGTGGTTGTCACGGGTGATCAGCAACAGCGGCTTGGCATGCGCCTGTGCGGCGCAGGCAACATGCCAGGCCAGGGCGCTGCTGGAAGCCGGAGCGCGCCACCAGGCGCGGAGCTGGCCCGAACGGGGCAGCGGCGGAATGGGGTAGGTGATAGGCGACATGAACCGCGAATTTTACCAGATGCGCCCCGCTCGCCTCATTGGGGCTCGTCTGGCTTGTGGGCGCAGGCGGCCCAGGGCCGCAAACGCAACAGGCGCCTTGTGGGCGCCTGTCGTGGAGCGAGCAGAAAACTGACGCTTAATTGGCTAGTTCCAGCACCATCCGCACCAGCCCAGGGGCAGCTGCGGGGTGCGGCACCTGCTTGAAACCCAGCGAGGCCGCCAGTTGCAGCATGGGCTCGTTGTCCTGGGCGATGTCGCCATACAGGCGGTCCAGGTACTTGCCGCGTGCCCACTTCACCAGTTTGCGCATCAATTGCCGGCCCAGACCCTGGCCGGCGAGGAAGCCGCTGACCAGGATCGCGTATTCGGCATCGCGGGTGCCCGGGATGATCGAGGCGCGGGCCACCGCACCGACCACCGCTTCACCGGGCGGCAGCGGCTCGGCCGCCACCAGCGCGATCTCGGTCTTCGGGTTGGGGTGGGTCAGGCGCTGGGCGGTCTCATCGGACAGCGATTCAACCGACTGCAGGAACTTGTCACGCACCTCTTCCGGCCCGAACAGGGCGAACGCGCCCTGCAGCGGTGCGCCGTCTTCCGGGCGGATTGGCCGTATCAGCAGCTCACGGCCGCTGGGTGCCTTGAAATTTTCATGCCACGGGGGCATGCGGTTGCGAGTGGCCATGACTACGTTTCCTCCAAAGTCGCCTGATTCTGTCACCGTGAGTGCTACGTTCTGTGAACGCGGTCCAAAGCGGGTGCAGACTGCCGGCGACGCCCGTCATTCGGGGGTCTTCAGCCACTCCAGTCGGGTCGAGGCACCGGTTTCACCCAGATACTGCTTCAGCACGGGCAAAGCCGGGGCCAACACCTGCTCAAACTGCCATGGCGGGTTCAGCAACAGCATCCCACTGCCATTCAGACGCAGCGGAGAGTCGTCGGCCCTCACCATCAGCTCGGTCACCAGGATGGACTTGGCCGGCAGGGCGGCCGCCTTGCGGAAAAACGGCTGCAGGGTGCGGCGCTGCTTGATCGGGTACCAGACCGCGCACTGCGCCTGCGGCATCCGGGTCAAAATCTCACGGACTGTTGAGATGATCAGCGGGTACTCGGCGTCCTGTACTTCATACGGGGGGTCGATCAGCACCAGCGCCCGGCCGATCTTGATGGCACCGCTCTTGGGCGGCAGGAAGGCGCGGATGGCTTCATAGCCGTTGCCGGCGTGGACCTGTACCCGGCGGTCATGGGCGAACAGTTCCTTGAGCGCGGTGACTTCGTCCTTCTGCAGCTCGCAGGCGGCCATGCGGTCCTGCTCGCGCAGGGCGCGTGCGGCCAGCAGCGGCGAGCCGGGGTAGGAGATCAAGGCGCCAACCGGGTTGTCGGCCTGCACCGCGCGCAGATACTGCTCCACCACTTCAGGCAGTGAAGGGGTGGTCATCAGTCGCAGCACGCCTTCATCGATCTCGGCGGTTTTGCGGCTTTCCTCGGCGGACAGCAGGTAACGGCCGCGGCCGGCATGCGTGTCCAGCACGAAGAAGGGCGAGTCTTTGCGCTTGAGCGCGTCGATCATCGCCAACATGACGATGTGCTTGAGGACGTCGGCGTGGTTGCCGGCGTGGAAGGCGTGGCGATAATTCATGGGCGGAGTTTACGGCTTGCCGCGCTGCATGGGCGTTTTGATCGCCTGCCACCACGCCATGGGCGGCTGCAGAGGGGGATTTGGTCCCTTGTTGCCCGCAGCGCTGGCGTCTGCGGCAAGGGCAGCTATGCTGATGCGATGTCAAACCAACCAGCCCGGGTACTCGTCGTCGAAGACGAGGCCGCCATCGCCGATACCCTTCTTTATGCGCTGCGCAGCGAAGGCTATGCCGCCAGCCATTGCGCGCTGGGCCGCGAGGCCTTGGCGCTGCTGCGCCAGGACGGCGCCGATGTGGTGGTGCTGGATGTGGGCCTGCCGGATCTGGGCGGTTTCGAGGTCTGCCGTGAGCTGCGCACTTTCAGCCAGGTGCCGGTGATCTTCCTGACCGCCCGCAACGACGAGTTCGATCGGGTGCTGGGGCTGGAGCTGGGTGCCGACGATTACGTGACCAAGCCATTCTCGCCCCGCGAGATGGTCGCGCGGGTGCGTGCACGGCTGCGTCGGACCACGCCTGCTGTGCCGATTGCGGCCGCAGCGGGGGGCTGGAAGCAGCTGGGTCGGTTCGCGATCGATCACGACGGCCGCCGCATCCGCTACGACGAGGCACTGCTGGACCTGACCCGCTACGAGTACGCCTTGCTGGCGGCGCTGCTGCAGCGCCCCGGCGCGATCCTGAGCCGGGCACAGCTTATGGAGCGCGGTTGGGATCACACCAGCGACAGCACCGATCGCACCGTCGATACCCATGTCAAAACCCTGCGCGCAAAGCTGCGTGCGGCCGGCGCGCAGGGCGAACCGATCCGCACCCACCGCGGCGTCGGCTACGCCCTGGATGTCTGACCGATGCGTATCGGGCTGAAGCTGTTCCTGGGGTTCTTCCTTATTGTCGGCATCGCCGCGTTCTTCGTGATGCGGGTGTTCGTCAACGAAGTGAAGCCCGGCGTGCGCCAGGCGATGGAGTCCACCCTGGTGGATGCGGCCAACGTGCTGGCGGTGATGGCTGCGCCGGATCTGAAGGCCGGCCACATCGGCGACGGTGACTTCGCCGCACGCCTGGCCACCGCCCAGCGGCGCGATCCCAAGGCGATGGTGTGGCGGTTCCCCAAGCGCAGCATCGATTACCGGGTGACGGTGACCAATGCGCAGGGCATCGTGGTCTACGACTCGCGCGGGCAGGACGTGGGGCGCGACAACTCGCGCTGGAATGATGTCTACAAAACCCTGCGTGGCGAGTACGGCGCACGTTCCAGCCCGGAGATACCGGGTGAAGAGATCAATACCGTGATGCACGTGGCCGCGCCGATGTATGACCCGGCCGACGGCCGCACCCTGATCGGCGTGCTGACACTGTCGCAGCCCAATGACACCATCGATCCGTTCATCGTTGCCAGCCAGCGCGCCATCATCGCGCGCGGTGCCTGGTTGATCGGGCTGTCGGCACTGATCGGACTGTTGATGACCTGGTGGCTGTCGCGCGGCATCAGCGGGTTGAGTCGTTATGCCAAGGCGGTGAGTGCCGGTGAGCCGGTGCCACCGCCGAAGCGGCGCCGCGACGAGATCGGCGACCTCGGCCAGGCGCTGGAAACCATGCGCCGCAAACTCGAAGGCAAGGCCTATGTCGAGCAGTACGTGCAGTCGCTGACCCATGAAATGAAGAGCCCGCTGGCGGCGATACGCGGCGCCGCCGAGTTGTTGCAGGAGCCCTTGCCGGAAGCCGATCGGCAGCGCTTCGCCGCCAATATCGTGCAGCAGGAGCGCCGCCTGACTGAAACCATCGATCAGCTGCTGCGCTTGGCCGAGGTGGAACAGCACGGCTGGCTGCAGCGGCGCACCGAGGTGGATCTGGTCGCGGTCTGCCGCGCGCTGGCCGAGGATGCAGCGCCACGTCTGCAGGCTGGGCAGATCCAACTGGATGTGGAACTGCCGGAGCAGGCAGCGGTGCAGGGCGATACCTTCCTGCTGCGGCAGGCGCTATCGAACCTGCTGGACAATGCGATTGCGTTCTCCGCGCCGGGTGGCCGCATCGTCTTGAGCGTGCAACGCCAGCAGCAGAACTGGCGTATCGCCGTTCGGGATAATGGACCAGGTGTGCCGGAGTACGCCCAAGGACGGGTGTTCGAGCGTTTCTACTCGCTGGCAAGGCCGGCTACCGGACAGCGCAGTTCCGGCCTGGGCCTGCCGTTCGTGGCCGAGGTGGCGCGCCTGCATGGCGGCGTCGCGCAGCTGGGCAATCATCCTGAAGGCGGCGCCGAAGCGCGCCTGCTGCTGCCGGCTGACTGACTTCACATTCGCTTCAAATTCGGCACAAACCCTGCTCACTGGTCGCGTTCAACCTGTCCCTGTTTCCACACGAGGACGGGACATGACTTCCCTGAAACTGCTGTTGCGCTTCGCCATTGTCGGCGGGCTGGTGTTGTTGCTGCTGATTCCCCTGCTGCTGATCCGCAGCACCATCAACGAGCGTGAGCGCTACCGCGACGAGGCGGTCGAACGGGTATCGCAGAGCTGGGCTGGCGAGCAGTCGCTGATCGGCCCGGTTCGGGTGCTGCCGTGGACCCAGCAGCGTGAAGTGGATGTTCCGGCCGAAGGCGACAAACCGAGCAGGACCGAGCTGCGCGTAGAAAGCGGCTATGACCTGCAGATGCCGACACGCTTGAACGTGCAGGGCAACATGCGCACCGATGAGCGCACCGTGGGCCTGTTCAAGGTGCCGGTCTACAACTGGCAGGCCAAGCTGCAGGCTGAGTTTGCCGAGAGCAGTTATGTCGCGGTGCCGGGCCGGACCTATGGCCGCCCCTATCTGGCCTTGGGTATCTCCGACGTGCGAGGTCTGGTCGGTACGCCGAACCTGCGCGTGGACGGTCGTGCGATCCAGCTGCAGCCGGGCGCAGGCGCTTTGGAGGGGACCTCCAAGGGCCTGCATGCGCCGCTGTCGGTCTTGCCCGATTCGATGCAGGGCGTACTGCGTGAGGGTGGCAAGGTCGAGCTGGAGTTCGTGCTGGGCGGCACCCGTTCGCTGGCCGTCGCACCGGTGGGTGATGACACCCGTGTTTCCTTGTCTTCTCCCTGGCAGCACCCGCTGTTCGGCGGCAGCTTCCTGCCCAATGAGCGCAGCATCGATGCCAGCGGTTTCAAGGCGGAGTGGGCGGTGTCATCGCTGGCCTCGGCGGCGCAGTCGCAGTTGGTCAGGGCGATCCGCAGCGATGGTGGCAGCGTGGAGGCCCTGAACGTGGCCTTGGTGGACCCGGTGGACACCTATACGCAGGTGGACCGGGCCAGCAAGTACGGCATCCTGTTCGTGTTGCTGACCTTTGTGGGTTTCGCGCTGTTCGAGTTGATCAAGCAGTTGAAGATCCATCCGCTGCAATACCTGTTGGTGGGTTTGGCGCTGGCGATCTTCTTCCTGTTGCTGCTGAGTCTGTCCGAGCAGATTGCGTTCTGGCAGGCGTATCTGGCGGCTGCGGCGGCGTGTATTGGCCTGCAGGGTTTCTATCTGAGCGGGGTGCTGCATAGCTGGAAACGCGGTGTCGGTTTCGCGACGATGCTGACGCTGTTGTACGGCGTGCTGTATGTGTTGCTGGTCTCGGAGAACAACGCGCTGTTGATGGGTTCGCTGCTGCTGTTCGGCATTCTGGCGGTGATCATGTGGATCACCCGCAAGCTGGACTGGTATGAGTTGAGCAGTCGTGCGATGAGCAAGCAGGGCTGATCAAGCCGGCTGCGATGACGGGGCGGGGTGGCGTTGGCCATCCCGCTTCTTTCGTAAGGAGGAAGGACATGAATCGTGCTTTGATCCATCAGCGTGCGCGGCGTCTGTTGCCTGCGGGTATCGAGACCTGTGGTTTGTTGCACTTCGGCATGGGGCCGGGGCAGGTGGAGCGGGTGTTGTTGGGCAGTGTGTTTGGTGGTGGGCAGGCGCAGGGGGTTGTTGCCTTGCGTTTGTCGTTGTCGACGGCGTTGGCGATCCAGCGCAAGGGCTTGCGCTACTTCGAGGCCGGGAATTGGGTGTATTCGGCGTTTGCGGCGGAGGGTGCTTCGTTCGCTGCCGAGGTGTTGCCATCCGGTCACGGGGCCGGCTATTCGGCGGTGGCATTGGATGGACGGGCGTGGTTTGTGGTGCTGCCGGTGGAGCGCTTGGTGGTTTATGGGTGGTGGGAGTGAGTGGAGCGGTTGTTTGGTGGGTTGCGTGATACTGCTGTTCTCCGATTTTCGGCGGAAATCCATAGGCGTGCAGTCGAAAAGCGGGGCGTTCGAAGAGCATCCCCGCGAAGGCGGGCCGAAGATATGCACCGAGCTGCATGACACTCCCTTCTCCCGCTTGCGGGGGAAGGTGCCCGGAGGGCGGATGGGGGGAGCTTTGGGTTTTGCTGTTGCTCTCTTTTTATGAAAGGCCAAGGCGACAGCAACAGCTTTCACTCCCCTACGGGGAGCGAGTTACTTCTCTTTGCTTGTGCAAAGAGAAGGTAACCAAGAGAAACACACCCTGCCTCCGCGCCCACGCCGCTACGCGACGCGGGTCTACTCCGCTGGCAGGATTTTTCG
The DNA here is from genome assembly GCF_056760135.1 of Stenotrophomonas sp. STEN023. Taxonomy (NCBI): domain Bacteria; kingdom Pseudomonadati; phylum Pseudomonadota; class Gammaproteobacteria; order Lysobacterales; family Lysobacteraceae; genus Stenotrophomonas; species Stenotrophomonas sp. STEN023. The sequence goes on from NZ_JBRREF010000045.1 coordinate 16,867, forward strand.
ACGATACATCCCTGTATCGTCGAAAAACGACGTGCATCCATGCACGTCGCCCCGTGCGGGGTCTTGTCTGCCAGCTCCGTCGCTGCGGAAGGGGCCCGGTACGTCAAAAGCTGAGCAAGAACAAAAGCACGAGCAACTGCAACTGCAAGAGCAACCTCAATCGTAACCAAAGCTGGAGCCGAGACTTGAGCTGGCGGTCACCGCCGCGGTCACTTTGGCGGATAAGGCTCCGCAGTTTCCTACTGCGGTGTCCAATGACGCGATAGATGCAATTGCAGCTTGAAGCCCATCTTCCCTCGCTGGAGAGGGGTTGGGGAGAGGGGGAGTCACGCGGGATAAGCTGAAGAAGCGCGTCCTTCCACCGCAGACCTTAGAATCCCCGCATGCACTCAACTCCCACCATCACCAGCCTGCTCGGCCAGCAACTGCTGCCCTATCTCGACGACATCGCGCGTCTGCGTATCCAGGTGTTCAATGATTGGCCCTATCTCTACCAGGGCAGTCTTGACTATGAGCGTGACTATCTGGCCGCTTACGCGGCGACGCCGGATGCGGTGTGCGTAATCGCACGCTCCGGTGACGCGGTTGTGGGGGCGTCGACCGGGTTGCCGCTGCTCGATGATGGGCCGGCTTTCCGCAAGCCGTTCGAGCAGGCGGGTATCGATCCTGCCCGGGTCTTCTATTTCGGCGAATCCGTGCTGCTGCCTGCGTATCGCGGGCAGGGCATCGGTCATGCGTTCTTCGATGCACGCGAGGCACATGCGCGTGCGCTGGGCCGATTCACGCTTACCGCGTTCTGCGCGGTAGACCGGGCCGATGATGACCCGCGTCGACCAGCCGGGCATCGTGACAATGGAGTGTTCTGGCATAAGCGCGGTTACCAGCGTCAGCCCGGCATGACCATGCAGTTGCAGTGGGAGGAGGCAGGGCGGGGCAATGTCATGCATCCTTTGACGTTCTGGACACGCACGCTGGAGTCCGTCGCATGAAGATCGCCGTAGCACGTTATCCGGTGGGCTCGCCCGCCAGCTTCGAAGCGTTCGCCGCGCGCCAGGCGCAGGTGCTGGGCGAAGCCGCCGCTGCTGGTGCGCGCATCGCGGTGCTGCCGGAATATCTGTCGCTGGAACTGGCTGCCAGTTTTGGTCGGCCAATTTTCAGTGATCTGGCGGCGTCGCTGGCGGCCATCCAGCAGTATCGCCAGCGTTGGCTGGAACTGTTTTCCGACCTGGCGCGGGAACTGGACATGCACGTGGTGGCCGGCAGTTTCCTGCTCGATGACGGCAATGGGCGCTTCCGCAACCGGTGCGACTGGCTGACGCCGCAGGGCCTGCATCTGTGGCAGGACAAGCTGCAGCTCACCGGTTTCGAGAAGGGCACCGGCATCATTGATCCTGGTGATGCACTTAAAGTTTTCGAGATCGACGGCGTCCGTGTTGGTGTGGCCATCTGTTACGACAGTGAATTTCCGTTGCCGGTGCGGCGTCAGTACGAAGCCGGTGCGCGCTTGTTGATCGTGCCAAGTTGTACCGATACCGCCGCCGGAGCGATGCGCGTGCGCGTCGGTTGCCTCGCTCGCGCGCTGGAGAACCGGATGTTCGTGGCGCAGTCGGTCACCGCTGGGCTCGCCGAATGGAGTCCGGCGCTGGATGTAAATACAGGCGAGGCTGCGATCTATGCACCGATGGATGTGGGTTTCCCCTCTGACGGCGTGCTGGCGCAGACTGATGATCAAACGCTGTGGGCTTATGCCGATCTCGACTTTGCCGCCTTCGAGGCCAGCCGCAAGCGTGCCCAGGTGGCCAATGACCGTGATTGGCAAAGCCAGCTGCGGCCTGCGCTGGCCTATGCGGTGGTGACCCGCGCGGACTGAAGCGCGACGGGCGTCGGCAAACCATGACCATTGGCCGACTCGATGCGGCGGACTGCTGGCTAGACTCGGTGGTTTGTCGTCATTGGGCCTTGGGCCGGGGGAAGCATGATCAAGCGGGGTTTGTTGGCGTTGTGCATGGGCTTGGCGGTGAGCGCTACGGCGCAGGCGGCCGAGCAGGTGGATCTGGATATGGTCAGCAAGATCCGCCAGGAGGCGTTCCACCGTTCGCAGGTGATGGATACCTTCAGCCATCTGACCGAAACCATCGGCCCGCGCCTGAGCAACTCGCCGGCCATGACCCAGGCCAATGCCTGGAGCCGTGGCAAGTTCAACGAGTGGGGCCTGGTCAATGTGCATGACGAGGCCTTCGAGGACTTCGGTCGTGGTTGGGAATTCACTTCGGCCAGCGTCGAGATGCTGGGCCAGCGCGTGCAGCCGCTGCATGCCTTGCCGAAGGCGTGGACGCCGGGTACCAATGGTGCGGTGGAAGGCGAGCTGATCCAGGTCGATATCAAGAAGCTGGCTGACCTGGAGAAGTACAAGGGCAAGCTGCGCGGCAAGATCCTGCTGCTCGGTGATGCGCGCGAGTACAAGCGTGGCACCGAGTCCGATTCGCATCGGCATGACGCGACCTCGCTGGAAGGCCTGCAGGCTTTCACCATTCCGAAGACGGCGGAAGAGGATCGCGCAAAGCGGCTCAAGGAGTTCAATGAGCGCCAGGAGCTGACCAAGGCAGTCAACGCGTTCTTCATTGAAGAAGGTGCGTTGGCGTCTATCAGCATCAGTGGCTGGGACAACGGCATCATCCGTGTGGCTGGCGGTGGTTCGCGCAAGGCCGGCGAGTCGGTGGGTATCCCGGAACTGGCAATGATCGCCGAGCACTTCAATCCGTTGGTGCGAGCGCTGAAGGACAAGCAGACGGTGACGCTGCGGGTCAACGTGGATGCGCGCTTCACCGACGACACCAACCAGCCGGGCCACAACACGCTGGCTGAGATCCGTGGCAGCAGCAAGGCTGACGAGATCGTGATGCTGGGTGCGCACATGGACTCCTGGCACACCGGTACCGGTGCGGCCGACAACGCGGCAGGTGTTGCGGTGATGATGGAGGCGATGCGCATCCTCAAGGCGGTGGGCGCCAAGCCCAAGCGCACCATCCGCGTGGGTCTGTGGAGTGGTGAAGAGCAGGGGCTGATTGGTTCGCAGGCCTATGTGGCGCAGCATTTCGCACGTTATCCGGAGCCAACCGATCCGGTGCAGAAGGCGCTGCCGGCGTCCTTGCGTGAGCCGACCGGTCCGTTGCAGAAGCTGCGTGACTACGAGAAGTTCCAGGTGTACTTCAACATGGACAATGGTTCGGGCCGGTTCCGTGGCATCTATGCGCAGGAAAACATGGCGGCGATGCCGATCTTCGAGGCGTGGTTGAAGCCGTTCAACGATGTGGGTGCGACCACGGTGGCTACGCGCAACACTGGTAGCACCGATCACATCAGTTATGACCGGGTGGGGCTGCCGGGCTTCCAGTTCATCCAGGACCGCCTGGATTACTTCAGCAATGTGCATCACAGCCATCTGGATACCTGGGATCACGCGGAGCCTGAGGATCTGAAGCAGGCGGCGGCGATCGTTGCATCGTTCGTCTACAACGCTGCGATGCGTGAGGAGCGGTTCCCGCGCAAGCCGTTGTTGGAGAAGTGAGCTAGCCGCGTTTGCTTGAAGGAAGGGCCGCATCGCGGCCCTTCTGCTTTCCGCGCAGAACAAACAGACGCTTGGTGCGTCCCTTCTCCCGCCTGCGGGGGAAGGTGCCCGAAGGGCGGATGGGGGGAGCTTTGGCTTCGGTTGTTGCTCTAAGCAACAGCAAGATCAAAAGCTTTCACTCCCCTGCGGGGAGCGAGTCACTTTGACCAGCCATTCGGCTGTTAAAGAGCTCTTCCTTGCTTGTGCAAAGAAGAAGTAACCAAATGAAACACACCCTGCCTCCGCGCCCACGCCGCTGCGCGGCGCGGGTCCACTCCACTGGCAGGATTTTTCGACGAGACATCCCTGTCTCGTCGAAAAACGACGTACACCCGTGTGCGTCGCCCCGTGCGGGGTCTTGTCTGCCAGCTCCGTCGCTGTGGAAGGGGCCCGGTAGGTCAAAAGCTGGAGCAACGGCCGAAGCAGAAGCTGAAGCAGAAGCCAGAGCCAGAGCTGCCCTCACCCCAACCCCTCTCCCGTGAACGGGAGAGGGGCTTGCAGCTGCAGGTAGCGGGTTTTGCTGCGTTTTCTGGCCGGTGCGCGAAGGGCTGAAGCGGGTTCGAAGCACCGACAGGGGGGAAAAGGTAAAATGTCCCGATTCCAACTTCTGCGCCCGTCATGACCGTCCGTACCCGCTTTGCCCCCAGTCCCACCGGCTACCTGCATATTGGTGGCGCCCGCACCGCGCTGTATTGCTGGCTGGAAGCGCGTCACCGTGGCGGTGAGTTCGTGCTGCGCATTGAAGATACCGACCGTGAGCGCTCCACCCAGGCCGCCATCGACGCCATCCTCGAGGCGATGGACTGGCTGGGCCTGGGTTATGACGAAGGCCCGATCTACCAGACCGCGCGCGTCGCCCGTTACCAGGAAGTGGCCGAGCAGCTGATCGCCTCGGGCAAGGCGTATTACGCCTACGAGACCAAGGAAGAGCTGGACGCCATGCGCGAGGCCGCCATGGCCAAGCAGGAAAAGCCGCGCTACAACGGCGCTGCCCGTGAGCTGAACCTGCCGTACAAGGACGATCCGAACCGCGTCATCCGCTTCAAGAACCCGCTTGAAGGCACGGTGCTGTTTGATGACCTGATCAAGGGCAATATCGAGATCGCCAACAGCGAGCTGGATGACATGGTCATCTTCCGCCCGGATGGCTACCCGACCTACAACTTCGCAGTGGTGGTCGACGATTGGGACATGAACATCAATGAGGTCATCCGCGGTGATGACCACATCAACAACACCCCGCGCCAGATCAACCTGTACGAGGCCATCGGCGCGCCGGTGCCGAAGTTCGGCCACATGCCGATGATCCTGGACGAGCAGGGCGCCAAGCTGTCCAAGCGCACCGGCGCAGCCGACGTGATGCAGTACAAGGACGCCGGCTACCTGCCCGAGGCGCTGTTGAGCTACCTGGCCCGTCTGGGCTGGTCGCATGGTGACCAGGAGATCTTCACCCGCCAGGAGCTGATCGACCTGTTCGATGTCACCAACTGCAATTCCAAGGCCGCGCGCCTGGACATGGCCAAGCTGGGCTGGGTCAACCAGCACTTCCTGAAGACCGAGACGCCGGAGTCCATCGTCCCGCACCTGGTCTACCAGCTGGACAAGCTCGGCCTGGACATCGGCAAGGGCCCGGCCCCGGTCGATGTGGTCATCGCCCTGCGCGAGCGCGTGCAGACCCTGAAGGAAATGGCCGAGAAGGCCGTGGTCTGGTACACCCCGCTGAGCGAATACGACGAAGCCGCCGTGGCCAAGCACTTCAAGGTTGGCGCTGAAGTTCCGCTGGCCAAGGCCCGTGAACTGCTGGCCGCTGCTGAATGGACCGCCGAAGGCGTGTCCGTGGCACTGCACGAGGTGGCTGCGCAGTTGGAGATCGGCATGGGCAAGGTCGCCCAGCCGCTGCGCGTGGCCATTACCGGCACCCAGGTGAGTCCTGACATTTCCCATACCGTGTATCTGGTGGGGCGCGACGAGGCCTTGAAACGCATCGACGCCGCACTCATCAAGATCCCAACGGCCTGACCCCGAGGTAGACATGACCGACGCACACTCCTGTACCGCCCCGCACCACCACGTCGAAGACGCGGCCGGCTTTGTCGCGGTGGTCGAACGGGTGTGCCGCGAGCGCGGATTGCGGCTGACCCCTATCCGCGCCAACGTGTTGCGGCTGATCGCCGAGGCCGGCAAGCCGGTCAAGGCCTACGAGCTGCTGGAATGGGTGCGTGAAGGCAAGGGCGTGGGCGCCGATGCCCCGCCCACGGTCTATCGCGCGCTGGATTTCCTGATGGCCAACGGCTTCGTGCACAAGCTGTCGTCGGTCAACTCCTTCGTCGCCTGCCACCACCCGAGCAGCAACCAGCACTCGGTGCCGTTCCTGATCTGCGACCGCTGCCATAGCGCAGTGGAACTGGAAGACCGCGACATCGTCCGCCAGCTGGAAGCCCGTGCCAAGGAGCTGGGCTTCAAGCCGCAGGCACAGACGCTGGAAGTACACGGACTGTGCGCGAACTGCGCAGGCTGAGGCGTTAGCCCCTCTCCCTGCGGGGAGAGAGGGGCAGCTTGCGAACCATTGGTTCGCTGCCCATCGAACGCCCTTGCGCCAGCGCCAGCGCAAGGGCTGGGGTGCGGAGCAGGGGTTGGGGAGAGGGTGAAGCGCCCCGCGGAACTGATTTTTGTAGGAGCGGCGTAAGCCGCGAAGCCGATAGGCTTCGACCGCCCCGGTTACTTCGGTGCGGTCGATGCGCCATCGGCTTCGGATGTTGCGGTGGTTTCGCGGCTTACGCCGCTCCTACAACAGCCTACTGTGCTTACGGCTTCGGCTTTGCTTCGTAGACCACCTCGCCATCCTTGATGGTCTGCAGCACCTTGATGGTGTGCAGCTGGCTGCGTTCGATGCTAAGCGGGTTGTCCGACAGCAGCGCCAGGTCCGCACGCTTGCCGACTTCGATCGAGCCCTTGCTGCTCTCTTCGCCGTATTGCCGTGCTGCCCACAAAGTGATCGCCTTCAGTGCGATCAGCGGTGATACACGCTGATCCGGTCCCAGCACACGACCACTGCGGGTCACGCGGTTGACCGTGGCATCCAACACCCGCATCGAATCCGGGAAAACCACCGGCGCATCGTGGTGCGAGGTGAACACCATGCCCGCATCCAGCACCCATTGCGTGGGCGAGATGTTCTCGGCGCGCTCCGGGCCAAGCACCGAATCGCGGTGCCAATCGCCCCAGTAATAGGTGTGCATCGGGAACAGCGAAGGGAAGATGCCGAGCCGGCGCAGCTCGCCAACCTGGTCCTTGCGCAGGGTCTGGCCGTGGATCAGCACCGGGACAAGATGCTTGTCCGGGTACCTGGCTTCAGCGGCGGCTACTGCGTGGATCAGCTGGTCGATGGCGGCATCGCCATTGGCATGCGCCAGCACCTGCCAACCATGGCCCCAGGCCTGGGTGATGAGGTCATCGACCTTGGCGGTGGGGAAGGCGGGATAACCGGCATAGTCCGGCTTCTCGCCTTCGGGAACCTTGTAGTAGGGCTTGGTCAGCCAGGCGGTCTTGCCCTGTGGCGAGCCGTCCAGGCTGATCTTCACCCCGCCGATGCGGTAGTGATCGGTGTAGTTCAGTCCATAGAACGGGCCTTGCATGGCCGGGTTCTGCAGGGCCACTTCAATATCGGGATAGGCCACCACGTCGATCTTGAGCTTGCCGGCCTTGGCCGCCATCGGCAGCAGCTGCAAGGTGCCGGCGTCGCTCTTGCCGTCCTGGGCGGTGGTGTAGCCGTATTTCATGTACAGCGCCTGGCCGGCTTCGAGCATGGCCAGCGACTGTTCGGCAGTCATCGCCGGCATCAGCTTGGCCAGGGCGATGTTGTGCGCGCTTTCCTCCAGAACGCCATCAGGCACGTTGCTGCCCGGTTCGCGACGGATCACGCCGCCAGGCGGATTGGGCGTGTCAGCATTGATGCCGGCCAGCTCCAGCGCCTTGCTGTTGTAGGCACCGAGATGGCCGGATTGGTGCATCAGGATGATTGGTATATCGGTGGCGATCGCATCCAGATCCTGCCGGGTCGGGTGGCGCTGTTCGACCAGTTGCGAGTCGTCGTAACCGAAGCCGATCAGCACTTTGTAGCCTTCGGGTGTGGTCGGATGCGCGCGGAATTCGCGCATGATCTTCTGCAGTGCGGGTATCGAGTTGCCTTCGCCATCGGGTGCGGGCAGCAGGTTGGCCGACAGTGCCTGCAGGCCGACGCCTGAGACATGGCCGTGCGCATCGATGAAGCCCGGCGTCAGTGTGTGGCCCTGCAGATCAACCTGCTGCGCCTGCGGGCTGAAGTGGCGTGCGGCCTTGCGGGTGCCGACAAAGGCGATGCGGCCGTCGCGCACGACGATGGCCTCGGCGTTGGGTTGTTTGTCATCCACGGTGATGATCGGGCCGCCGGAGTACAGCGTGTCGGCTGCGTTGGCGTTGGTGGCTGTGAGTGCAGCCAGTACGGAAAGGGCCAGTAGCAGTTTCACCGAGGATTCTCCCGGTTGGGGACAGGGCTACAGCCTAGCGCTTCAGGGCCTCCCGTGTGGCTGCGGGGAGGTGAGCCGTTGCTCCCTCCCTTGCGTAGCAGGGGAGGGTTGGGGAGGGGTTGGCTTTTGGGGCTTTACCGGCAAAGCCCCTGCCGAGCATGGCTAGGCGCTACTGCTTTAGCCCCCTCTCCCGTTCGCGGGAGAGGGGTTGGGGTGAGGGCGGCTTTCGTCGAGAAAGCCCCTGCCGAGCATGGCTCGGCACTACCGCTGTTGCTCTCTCCCTTGCGCAGCAGGGGAAGGCTGGGAAGGGGTTGGGCTTTGCGCGGGCGCCGCTGCTGTATCCACTTCCACCACTACCGACATGCCTGGGCGCAGGCGTGCGGCCAGGGCCTGATCGGGATCGATGGCGATGCGGATCGGCAGGCGCTGAACTACCTTGGTGAAGTTGCCGCTGGCGTTGTCGGGCTTGAGCACCGAAAACTCCGAGCCGGTGGCCGGCGCGATCTGCTCGATGCGACCGGTCAGCTTCTTGCCCTGGAAGGCATCAACGCTGAACGTCGCCGGCTGGCCGATGGCCATGTTCCAGGTCTGGCCTTCCTTGTAGTTGGCCACCACCCACAGCGTGTCCGGCACCAGGAACAACAGCTGGCTGCCGGCGGTCACGTACTGGCCAAGCCGCACGCTCGCTTCCGATACCTGTCCATCGCGCGGCGCCTTGATCACCGTGTTGTCCAGATCGATCTTTGCCAACTCCAGCGCGGCTTCAGCCATGGCGACCTTCGCCTCCAGGCCCTTGCGTGCAACCTGGGTGGACGTGAGGGTCTGCTCGGCGATATTGATCGCGGCACGCGACTGCGCAACACCGGCGCTTGCCACCTGCGCGGAGGAGCGCAGCTTGTCGCGGTCGCTGTTGGATACCAGTTGCTGTGCGGCCAGTTGTTCGTAGCGCTGCAGTTCGGTGTGGCTGCGCTGCTGCTCGGCCTGTTCGGCCGAATAGTTGGCGCGCGCCGAACTGATCTGGGCGCGGTTCTGCGCCTGGCTCTGGTCGGAGTTGGCCAACTGTGCGCGCGCATCGTCCAGCGAGGCCTGGGCCTGGTCCACCTTCTGCTGGTAGATGCGGTTGTCGATGCGCAGCAACGGCTGGCCCTGTTTGACGTGGTCGAAGTCGCTGACCAGTACCTCGGTGACATAGCCACTTACCTGCGGTGCGAGCACTGTCACCTGGCCGCGCACATAAGCGTCATCGGTATGCATGCGTGTGCTGGTGAACGGCCACAACTGCCAGGCGCGCAGGATCAGGGTCAACCCGAGCAGGGCGATGACGATCATCACCACCACGCTGGCGCGGCTCGGACGGTTGTACTTGGATACCGGTGTGGGTGCCGGTGTTGCTGCAGTCTTCTCGGTCTTGTTGCTCATGTTTCTGCTCGTTTGTTCTGGGTCCCGGCGTGGTCACGCCGGATCACCTGCCTCACACGGGGATTGCGCAGCGTCACTTCCAGCAGCAGCCATGTCAGGAAGCAGATCGCCACCCAGCCGCTGAAGGCGAACACATCATTGAACGCACGCACATTGGCCTCACGCTTGGCCGTGGCTGCCAAGGCAGCGCTGGCCTGTGCCCTGAGTTGTACCGGGTCGGTGATGACGCGCGCGTAGGCTTGCTGCTGCAGTTGCAGCCGACGTGCCACCTGCGGGTCGGCTGGATTGAGCTGGCTGACCAATGCAGTGGAATAGATGTGCTCGCGGTGCAGTTGGAAGCTGCTCAGGAAGGCCGAGCCGGCAAGGCTGCCGAAGCTCTGCGTCAGCGACAGGATGACGATGAAGGACACGATGTGGTCCAGCCCACGCGCCATCGCCTGGCGTATGCCCATCAGCATCAATGGGCCCATGAACATGCCGCTGCCGACCGCAGCGAAGAACTGGCTCAGCGCGAAGTCCATCGGCCGGTCCATGCTGGTGCGGTGCTGGTCGAGGAAGGCGGCAGCGCCTAGCAGGATGATCGAGACCAACAACTGCGGGATCAATGCCTTGGGGCCGAAGGTCAGCGCACCGGCGGCAATGCCGACCAGCACGCCGATCAGGATCACCCCGAACAGCGGCGCCATCTGATCCGGGCCCATGCCCAGCGCACGCATCATCGAGATCATGCCGTAGGACTGCTCGTTGGTGAGGAAGCGGATCAGGAACGCACCAACAATGAAGCGCAGCATCACCGGCCCCATCAGCCAGCGCACCTGCAGCAGCGGATTCCGGCGCTGATGCTCGATGCACAGTCCGGTGGTGATCAGCACCACCGCGGCGGCCAAGGCCCAGCCCAGCCACGGTGAGTCGAACCACCAATGCAGGTAGCCCTGGCTCAGTACCACCACCAGCAGTGCCAAGCCGGGTGCCAGCAGCGCGAAGGTCAGGAAGTCGGTGCGCTCGAAGACCTTGATCTGGATGCCGGGCGGCAGCTTCAACACCACCACCGCGGCGAACGAGCACAGCGCCAGCCCGGCCTCGAACAGATACAGGTTCTGCCACTCGCCGTGATCCAGCAGGCCGGGCGACAACAGCCAGGCCAACGGCACCGCCAACTGCGACAAGCCGACGCCGACCACCAGCAGGTTGCCCACGTATTTGCGTGGCAGCGCCTGCAGCATGTACAGCGTGCCCAGCGTGGTGCAGGCGGCACCGGCGAAACCGCTGCCTGCGCGCACCAGCAAGGTGGTCGTGGTGCTGCCGACAAACAGGTGCAGCACCGCCAGTGCGGCGTAGGTGCCAAGGCCAATCTCGGCGAACAGGCGGATGCCGTACTCCTGGCGGAACTTGAACACCAGCAGGTTGGCGCTGACGTTGACCATCAAATAAGCGGCCACCAACCAGTTCGCCTCGCTGGCCTGCAGCCCCATCTGCCCGGTGATCAAGGGCAGGTTGGCGCTGATCAGCGCATTGCCCAGCCCACCGGTGATCGCCACCAGCACCGCCACTGCGGCATACGCCGCACGCCGGTACGGCGGGTGCCAGGGCATCGACGCCGAGCCGGGCAGGGCGGGTTTTTCGTGCTCCTCCCAGTCTGGAATGGGCTTGAGTGGCTTCATGTGCGTTCCGCCAGGCCGGGACGCAGCAATTCAATCGCACGCCGTGCGAGGGTGGCGCGATCTTCCGCAGTGCGTCCACGCAGTGCGGCGCCAAGCATGCTGGAAATCAAGGAGATATCGGACAGTTGCAGGTCCTGGCGACATAGCCTGGCCGCCTTGGCCCGCAGCAGGGCAGGCTCGGACAGGCTGAGGATGCGCTCGCGCGCGGCCTTGATCGCTGGTTCGTCCGGATCCACCGCGCGCCAGTAGTCCGCCAACGCCGGCGAGTGCACGATGCGCCTGGCCATGCCGACGATCAGCTCGAACAAGGCGTCATCGCGCTCGCCCAGTTCCTGCACATGTGCTTCGATCTTCTCCACCGTCCGTTGCAGCAACGCCTCGATCAACGCGGTGCGGTCAGGGAAGTTGCGGTACAGCGTGGCGCGGCCCACACCGGCCCGTTCCACCACCAGATCAAGTGGCGCGGTGATGCCGTGCTCGCCGAACACGGCATCGGCCGCATCCAACAGCAAAGCACGACGCGCAGCGGCATCGGAGCGTATGGAAGTCATGCGACATATGATCCGGACAAAAATGTCCGGTTTCAATGCTTGGCATGAAATGGAGGCTAAACGGCTCCGATTCGTTCAGCTTGCGACCGCTTGCTTGTGCAGCCGTGCTTCGCGGATGGGCAGGTTGACCAGGGCGGCGGCGATGGCCAAGCCCATGTCGGCGTACCACATCCAGCTGTAGTCACCGCCGTATTCCAGCGCCACGCCGCCGAGCCAGGCGCCGAAGAAGGCGCCGATCTGGTGCGAGAAGAGCGTGAGGCCGAACAAGGTGCCCATGTGACGCGGCCCGAACAGCTTGCCAACCAGTCCGGCGGTGGGCGGAACCGTCGCCAGCCAGGTGAAGCCCAGTGCCGCGGCGAAGACATAGAACGTCATCGGCGTAGGCGGCGAGACCAGATAGACCGCGATCAACACGGCGCGGCTGAGGTACATCCAGAACAACAGCCACTTCATGCGGAAGCGCTCGCCCATCGCACCGATGATCAGGCTGCCGGCAACATTGAACAGGCCGATCAGGGCAATCGACACCGACGCCACATTCGCCGACAGCCCGCATAGCGCGATCTCACCAGGCAGGTGGGTAACCAGGAAGGCGATATGCACGCCACAGGTGAAGAAGCCCAGGTGCAGGCACCAATAGCTGCGGCTGCGTGCGGCGCGCTGCAATTGTGGACGCAATGCATCACCGTCAGCAGCGCCTTCCACACGCGGCGCGCGCTTGCGTAGCGGCCATGCCAAGGGCAGCGACAGCAGCACGATGAAGGCCAGCGCATACAAGGCCTTGATCCAGCCGAAGGCGCTGAGCAGGAGTTGTACCAGTGGTGCGAACAGGAACTGCCCGAGCGAGCCGCCGGCATTGATGATGCCAGCGGCCATCGAGCGCTTCTGCGCTGGAATGCGCCAGGCAGTGGCGCCGATCAGCACTGAAAAACTACCGGCACCGGCACCGGCGGCCAGCAGCAGGCCGAAGCTGAGATTCAAACCCCAGGCACCGGGCAGCAGGGTTGCCGCGAGCAGGCCGATGGCCAGCAACAAACCGCCGCCGACCAGTACCGGCAGAGGGCCGCGCTGGTCGGCCATCGCGCCGAAGAAGGGCTGCACTGCACCCCATACGAACTGGCCGATCGCCAGCGAGAAGCTGATCTGGGCGATGCCCAGCCCGGTGGAAACATGGATGGGGTCGATCAGCAGGCCGCTGGTCTGGCGCACGCCCATGGTGACCATCAGGATGCTGGACGCAGCCAGCAACAGCAGCCAAGGCGTGCGGGTGGGGGCTTGGGTGCTCATGCCGGGTGTCCTTGGTCCAGGGCCTGGGTGAGTGCTTCGAGCTGTTGGTTGAGCGTGGTCGTGCGCGCGCTGCCAAAGCGTGCTTCAACTTCCTGCTGCGCCTGTTGCCAGAGCGGGAGGGCTTTCTGCAGGCGGCGCTTGCCGGCAGCGCTGATCTGCACCTGGCGCTGGCGCGAGTCTACGCCGGGCGCGGTGTTGAGAAGGCCTGCTTCCAGCAGTGGCTTGAGGTTGCGGGTAAGGGTGGTGCGGTCCATGCCCAGCGCGTCGGCGAGCTCGCCCAGCGGCCGCGGCTGGCTGGAGCGGCGCAGGATGGAATAGGCGTTGAGGCTCAGCTCAGCGGCGGCCAGATGGCGGTCGTAGACCTGGGAGACGCGGCGCGCGGCGCGGCGTAGCTGGAAGCAGGTGCAGGGGCTGGAGGCGTTCATCGGCTTGTGGGGCAGGGCGATGGGCTGGAGTTTATGTGCATATGCACGTAAATGCGAGTTGTGGTTGCTGGCTAAGCCGGTGCTTTGTGCGTTTCGCTTTTCGTTTTTCGTTTTTCGCTTTTCGCTTTTCGCTCTTCGCTTTGGCTTTGGCTTTGGCTTTGGCTCTGGCTGTTGCTGTTGCTGTTGTTGTTGCTGTGCTCTTCCCTTCTCCCGCTTGCGGGGGAAGGTGCCCGAAGGGCGGATGGGGGGCTTTTGACTTGGCTTCGGCTGTACTTGAGTTTGTTTCAACGCAACTGGTTCTGCGCGCAGCAAAAAACCACCTTGCGGTGGTTTCTTTGTGCGCCTGGGTTGTTGAACGGGAAAGTCAGAAGCAGAAGCGGAACCAGGTGCAGAAGCAAAAGCTTGCCCTCACCCCTGCCCCTCTCCCGCAGGCGGGAGAGGGGAAAGCAGGAGCAGGAGCCAAAGCCAAAACCTGCAGCAAGCCCTTAAAACCAGGCGCGGATGCCGAACGCCACGCCACGGCCCGGCAGCGGCGAGTAGTCCCGCAGCAGCGACGTATGTGGGCGTGCCTCACGATCGGTCAGGTTGCTGCCATCGAGGAACACTTCGTAGCTGTTGCTGCCATTGCGGTCCCAGCGATACGCCACATGTGCGTCCACCAGCGTGTAACCGGCACTGGCTTCCTCGTTCTCGGCAACATCCTTCTGGCTGCCATAGCGTACGGCACCCAGCGAGGCGCGCCAGCCACCCAACGACCAGTGCAGGTCTGCACCAACACGGGCCGGGGCGATGCGCGGCAGGTAGCCGCCATTGGCCAACTCGACGTTGTAGTTGTGCGCGTGGTCGCCATGCGGCACTGCGATGGCGACATTGCGGCTGCCGCTGCCATCCAGCTCAGCCTTCACGTAGTCACCGAATACACGCAGGTCCCAATCGCCGGCCACGTTCTCCAGCATGTGCCAGGTGGCTTCTGCCTCGGCGCCCTTGAAGGTGGCGTCGTTCTGGGTCCAGGTGCGTACCGGCAGGCCGCCTTCGACCACGCCGGTGTCGGCCAGGTAGATGAAGTCCTTGAACTTGGTCTGGTAGATCGCTGCCTGCAGGTCGAAGCGTTCATTGTGCGCGTGCAGGCCCAACTCGACGCGACGGCCGCGCTCGGTGTCCATGTTGGCGTTGCCGATCTCCAGCGAACGGGTGGCGATGTGCGCGCCAGCGGCGTACAGCTCTTCGTTGGTCGGTGCGCGCTCGGAGGCGTCCACGCCGAAACGCAGGTCGAAGGTGTCGTTCAAGGCCCAGATGCCCGACGCCGACAGATTGGTCGCACCGAAGCTGCGGTTGCGCTGGGCGTCATTCGGATCGAGCTTGACCCGGTCATGGCGCGCACCCAGTTCCAGTTTGAACGGCCCGAACTGCTTTTCCTGCAGCACGAATGCGCCAATGGTGTCGGTGGTGGTGCCCGGCACGAAGGCTTCTTCACCGGTGGCACCGAAGTCGCTGCTGCCGAACTGCACACCGAACGCACCGTCCCAACCGGCCAGCGGCTGCTGCACGGCTTCGACGCGGCCTTCAAAGCCCTTGTTGGTGAAACGGGTGGACGGCGTGCCGGCTTCCAGTTCGGTGTGCTCGTAATCGGTGTAGCCACCGCGCACGGTCAGGCTCTTCAGGAACGAGGTCGGGTTGTACAGGCCGCCCTTCAGGTCGAAGCGGTTCTGCACCATGTCGATGCGCACATCGTGCTCGTCGCCTTCCTCGGCATCGCCGTGGTCGTGGTCATCGTGGTCATGGTCGTGATCATCGTCGGCATGCACGTGCGCGCCGTTGGGGATGCCGTAGTTGCTGCGATAGGTGCCAAGCGAGGCGCCCAGGAAGCCGCCTTCGCCGAACCAGGTGGCACCGACGCCGCCGGCACGGGTACGTACCGAGCTGTTGTCCAGGCGACCGCGGGTGCCGGCGTCTTCGTCGTGGGCGTCATGATCGTCATGGCCATCGGCATCCAGCGCATGCGGGTCGATCGCGTAGCCGGGGATGCGGTAGTCATCGCCGTTGCGGATCAGGCCGTCGACATGCAGGACCAGGTTGTCGCCGCTGACGCCGTCCAGGCGGAACATGCCGCTGCGCTCATTGTTGACGGAATTGCCGCGTACTTCGGCACGGCCGCTGAGCGGGCGATCCGGCACTTCACTGGCAATGCGGCCGTCGACCACGTTCACCGCGCCGCCGATCGCGCCGCTGCCGAACAGCAGGGTAGCCGGGCCTTTCAATACTTCGATCTGGTCCGCCAGGAAGGGCTCGATGGCGGAGGCGTGGTCGGCGCTGACGGTGGAGGCGTCCATGTTGCCGACGCCATTGGAGACCACCGCCACGCGCGGGCCTTCCTGGCCACGGATGATCGGGCGGCCGACGCCGGGGCCGAAGAAGGTGCTCTGCACGCCGGGCAGCTTGGCCACGGTGTCGCCCAGGGTGCCGGACTTGTGCTCGTCCAGATCGGTGCCGGCCAGCACTTCAACCGGACGTGCCAGCGACTCGGCCGAACCCTGCAGCGGCGAGGCGGTGACCTTTACCGCGCTCAGTTCTGTCAGGTGATGGCTTTGGCTGGCGTCGTCATCGGCAGCGCTGGCAACCACGGGCAGGGCGGCCATCAATGCAAGGAACAGCAGGTGATGCTTGTTGCGGCGGGGAAGGGACATGAGGCTCTCTCTGTTACTGTGTATCACTTGGATGGCAATCTGAACCGAAGGCGGCAAGGGGGTTGGCGCAAGCGGTTAGGGCGGGGAGGACGATTATGTTATATTATTCCATAACGTTCCGTCGCCCCTGCTGGAAGTCATGCCCATCCCACCTACCGGACTACGCAAATTCCTCGATCGTTTTGGTGCCACCGGGTCCCTGATCTGTGCGGTGCATTGCGCGTTGTTGCCGGCCCTGCTGGCGGCAGCCCCGGCACTGGGGTTGTCGTTCTGGCTCAGCGATGGGGTAGAGGCCACCATCGTCATCTTCGTGACCGTGCTCGGTCTGTTCAGCCTGATCTGGGGTTATCTGCGTCACCGCGCGCTGATGGCCTTGTTGCTGCTGGTGCCCGGCCTGCTGCTGCTCTGGGCCGGTCTGCTGAATTCGGAGCTGCATCATTCGCAGGTCCCGCATGCCGTGGTGATGACCTTGGGCGGCGTGCTGGTGGGCTTGGCGCATGTGGTCAACCTGCGCTTGAACCACGTGCATGTGCATGACGCCAGCTGCGCACATTGAGGGGCGCATGGTAGGCTTCCTGTCCATGCGCGAGGGCGCTTGTTGTGGCCTCGCCAAACCCGTGCATGCACGGGGTAACTGATTACAAACCAAGGAGTTGACGACATGGGTAAGGGTGACCGTAAGACCGCCAAGGGCAAGCGCTTCAACGCCAGCTATGGCATTTCGCGTGCGCACGTGAGCAAGGTGGCCGTGGGCGCAGCTGCGCCGGTTGCCAAGAAGACTGTCGCCAAGGCTGCTGCCAAGAAGGCTGTTGCCAAGAAGACCGTCGCCAAGGCCGGCTGATCCAGCCAGGTAGTGGCAACAGGAAAGCGGCGCATTGCGCCGCTTTTTTTGTGCCTG
The DNA here is from genome assembly GCF_056760135.1 of Stenotrophomonas sp. STEN023. Classification (NCBI taxonomy): domain Bacteria; kingdom Pseudomonadati; phylum Pseudomonadota; class Gammaproteobacteria; order Lysobacterales; family Lysobacteraceae; genus Stenotrophomonas; species Stenotrophomonas sp. STEN023. The sequence continues at coordinate 33,904 of NZ_JBRREF010000045.1, forward strand.
CGGTTTGTGCGTCAGGCAACGCTCCCGGGTGCGCTTGCGCTTGGCCGGGTTACCTCAGTCTGACTGGCGCAGGGCTTGCTGCAAGGCCTGTGGGTCGCCGTCGTTGGGCTGGGCCGGGATGCCGATCAGCCGGGTCAGCAGCGGGTAGACGTCGACGTTGTCGAACGCGGTCAACTGTTTGCCCTGGGCAAACGCCGGACCGCGTGCGACGAATACCGCCTGCATCGAGGGCAGCGCCGGATCGTAGCCGTGCGAGCCGCGGTCACCTGGTGAGCGCTTGGCGATGCTGTCACGGGGCAGCGCGTCCCAGCCTTCCTGCATCTGGCAGACGATGGCCGGTATGCGCGGATTGCTGCCGTAATGCCAGCGCGTGGGTAGCTCGGCCTTGTTCCAGCACTGGTAATGCGCATGCTCGCCGAGCAGTGCTGTTTCCGCCTCCGCCTGCTTGCCGGGCAGCGGCGCAAAGCCCACCGATTGCCCGACCGAGACGGCCTTGGCGATAGCCGGTGCCACCATGTCTTCAATGGCGACAGCGTTGCCGTATTTGACCGTTGCCATGCCGTGGTCGGACACCACGATCACATTGGTGTGGTCGAGCAGACCGTCGCGACGCATGCCGTCGACCAACTGGCCGACGGCGGCATCCACCTGTTGCAATGCCGCGGTGTACTCAGGCGAGTCCGGGCCGTGCGCGTGACCGGCCTTGTCCACCTGTTCCATATAGGTAGCTACGAAGCGCGGTTTGATCGCGTCCGGCTCGCCATGCAGCCAGGCCAATACCTGGGTCATGCGTTCGGGCAGCGGCACGCTTTCGTCGTACATCCGCCATTGATTGGCATGCAGGCCGCGCACCGGTGCTTCGCTGCCCGGCCACGACCAGGTAGCGCTCTTCAGGCCGGCCTTGCGCACGCTCACCCAGATAGGCTCGCCGCCATCCCACCATGCCGCGTTCTGCACGGCGGCGCGATCGCTGACCTTGAAGTCACCGAGCGCATCGGCGCTCATCGCGTTGTGCACCAGGCCGTGATGGTCCGGGCGCAGGCCGGTCACCAGCGTGTAATGGTTGGGGAAGGTGAGTGAGGGATAGGAAGGACGCATGCCGACGCTACGCACGCCTTCGCGTGCCAGGCGCATCAGGTTGGGGCTGTCGGCATCACTGAGTTTGTCCGCGCGCAGGCCGTCGATGGAAATCATCAGCACGGTGGGCGGAGTGTCCGCTACGGCGGTGGGCGAGGGCGTGGTGGCGCAGGCTGCGAGCAGCGCACAGGCCAGTGCAGTGGCCGAGATACGTAGAAAAGTCATGCCGCCATGATAGGCCGGGCCGGTGACCGTACAAATACAACCTTAGGCATGTTGCCAATGGATCGGGGCAAGCAGCCCGGGTAAGCAAAGCGCACCCGGGGAGCCGGCACACTCAGCCAAACAGGTCCGCCACCCGCTCACCTTCGCTGGCTACTCCTTCCAGTTTCAACAGCGCAGCCTTGGTCGGCAGCCCACCACCGAAACCGGTCAATGCGCCGTTGTTGCCGATCACCCGATGACACGGCAGCACGATCGGCAATGGATTGCGGCCGTTGGCAGCACCGACCGCGCGCGTGGCAGTTGGCCGGCCAATGCGTTCGGCAAGCTGCCGGTAGCTCCAGGTCGCACCAAACGGGATCTGCGCCAGCGTATGCCAGACCTGCAGCTGGAATTCGGTGCCCACCGGTGCCAGCTCCAGCTGGAAGTCCTGGCGTTCGCCGCGCAGGTATTCCAGCAACTGTCGACGCGGTTCGGCAACGGCATCCGCATCGCGCTGCCAATGCTCGCGACCCTTGGCGTCGTGGCGGTTTTCGGCGAACAGGATGTGACGCACGCCGACCTGGTCGACGGCGACGGTCAGCGCGCCGATGGGGCTGTCGAAACGGTCGTAATAGAGGGTGTTCATGTGCTGGCCTCCGTAGCTGCCTTGGAATTCTTTCTTTCGCTAGGCACTGCCAGGTGCCATAGATGCAACACGGCGTAGGCGCGCCATGGTCGCCAGAGTTGCGAGCGACGCTCGGTCTCGCGCTCGCTCAGGCGCTGGCCTTCGCCCAGTACCTGCTGCAGCACCAGGTCGCCGGCAGGGAAGGCGTCGGGCAGGCCCATCGCCCGCAGCGCCATGTAGTGCGCGGTCCATGGGCCGATGCCGGGCAGGGCGGTTGCCTTCTGCACGAAGCTTTCCAGCGTCTGCGCACGGCTGAAGTCCAGTTGGTTCTCGGCGCAGGCGCGGGCGATGGCGCGCAGGGTGGCGGCGCGGGTGCGCGGCAGGCCGATGCTCTCCAGCTCCGCGTCGACCAGCGTTGCCGGTGCCGGGAACTGCCGGTCCAGGCCTTCGGGCATGCCGGGCAGGTGCTCGCCGAAACGGTCGACCAAGCGCCGTGCCAAGGTGGTGGCGGCAGCAACGCTGACCTGCTGGCCGAGCACGGCGCGTGCGGCGACTTCGAAGCCGTCCCAGCCGCCGGGAATACGCAGCCCCGGGCGTTCGGCGATGCCACGAGCCAGTAGCGGCTCCTGCCCCAGGGTGGCGTGGACGGTGCGCAGGTCGGCATCCAGGTCGAAGACCCGGCGTACCTTGGCGACGATGGCGGGAATGGCGCGCGGGTCGGTGGTGCCCAGTTGCAGGCGCAGCTCCGGGCGCTTGGGGTCGGCGGTGACGCGGATCAGGCTGGCCACGCCATTGGCGACGACCACCCGCTGGTAGCTGCTCTCATCGATGCACTCGATGCCGGGCAGGGAACGCCTGCGCAGGAAGGCCAGCATCAGCGGGAAGTCCAGCGGTGGCCGGTAGGCCAGGCGCAGTACCGGCTCGCCGCCGGCCACCACGCCATGCTGCTTGCGCAGCGCGCTCGGCGGCATGCCGCAGCCTTCAAGGAAGGCGCTGTTGAAGCGGCGCAGGCTGTTGAAGCCGGCCGCCAGCGCGATCTGGGTCACCGGCAGGGCGGTTTCGGTCAGCAACTGCTTGGCCAGCAGCAGGCGTCGGGTGGTGTGCAGCTGGGCGGGCGTCGCGCCGAGCCTGGCCACGAACAACCGTTGCAACTGGCGCGCACTGATCCCCATCGCCTCGGCCAGCGCGGTCGCGGGTTGCTCCTGCAGGATGCCTTCATTGAGTAAGGCCAATGCCTGATGCAGGGTCTGGTCCTGCAGCAGATTGGCGTCATCCGGAGACAGTTCTGGGCGGCAGCGCAGGCAGGGCCGGTAACCGGCGGCGCTGGCAGCGGCCGCGCTCGGGTAGTAGCTGACGTTCTCGGGCTTGGGCGGCGGCGCCGGGCAGACCGGGCGGCAGTAGATGCCGGTGCTGCGTACAGCGGTGAAGAACAGGCCATCAAAGCGCGCGTCGCGGGCCAGGCGGGCTTGTTCGCATTGCACGTGGGCGGGCATCAGGAGGTTCTGCATGGGCCAAGTCTAGGCGCGGTAGGCGATGGTTACTGGCCATTTTCGGACATCAATGCGTGTGACGCTGTGTTGATTCACCGGACGTTGCAGCATGGAGGGTGTTGCGCACTAGACTGTCCACCTCCCTGGCGCCGCTGCGCCGTAGTACGGACCTGATTGCTCTCCATGTTGCCCAAGTTCTGGTGGTCGCCGTTGTTGTGCGTCGGGCTGTTGGCCTGCAATCCGCAGACGCAGGACAAGAAGCCCGTGGCCGATCCCTCGGCCGCGCTCGCCGCCGATGGCGACCACATGGTGTCGATCAACGCCGCTGATGCGCCAACCCCACCGGCACCGGTATTGCCGGCCAAGGACAAACCCTGGCCTGAGCTGGTGTTGGAGAACGGCAAGGCCTGGGTCAGCTGTGGCACCGACTATGCAGGCGAGAGCGGCGACGGCACCGAGCTGGCGTCGCTCGACCGCGCCAGCATGGACGCGGCCCTTGAACCCTGCAAGGAACGCGGCCTGCTGCGGGTGCGTTATGCAGGCAAGATCAATCCTTCATTCGCGGCGATGGTGACGCGTCTGGCGGTGGTCGCCGATGCCATGAAGATCAGCAAGCGCATCCTCGACCTGGACTCCAGTGGCGGCCAGGTGGAGGCGGCGATCGTGGCCGGCGACAGCATCGGCGAGTCGGGCTGGACCATATGGGTGCGCGAAGGTTCGGTCTGCCACAGTGCCTGCGTGTTCGTGCTGGCGGCCGGCGACAACCGTTTGATCTCCGGCAAGGTCGGCATCCACCGCATGATGCGCATCAGCTCCACCGCCAGTTCGCGTGCTGAGTTGAACAAGGAGCTGCACGAGGTCTATGACAACGTGAAGGACTACCTGCAGCGCAATGGTGTGGCTGTGGGCGTTGCCGACCTGATGATGACCGTGCCCAACCGCAGCCTGCGCGTGCTGACCAACGACGAACTCAAGCAGTACGGGCTGGACGGCACCAATGCGGTGCAGGACGACCTGGAGCGGATCAAGCAGATGCGCAAATGCGGCGACGACTTCGTGCGCCGCAAGGATTCCTTCCTGATCGCCTTCGACCGCGAGTGCAAGGTGGAGGGCGCCGATCTGGAAGCGGTCAACCGCTGTGGCCAGGCGCTGAAGGAGCAATTCGGTTTCCCGGATGAGGTCTGCCCGGAGGAAAGCCCGTTGTCCGAGATCGACACCGCGATGCTCGAGCCGATGCCGACCAGCATCCCGACCGGTGCTGCGGCTGCTGTTGCCGCGCCAGCACTGCTGGCTGCACCCGCAGTCAGCGCGCAGGTGAGTGCGGCCGGCACACGTAAATGAACACTCAGGGGGATGCGGAACATCGCAAACCGTGATTGGATTGGCGTTCCGTTCAACTGAAAGCGTCATGGAGAGAGCTATGCGATCCAGTTGTTTGTTGATGGTGCTGTCCCTGGCCGTACCGGCCGCAGCTTTCGCGCAGGCGCCTGCAGCGGCTCCTGCGACAACGCCCGCGCCGGCGCGCGCTGCGACACCGGCAGTCCCGGCCCCGGCGTCCGCCGCCGCCGCACGTCCGGTACCGGCGCTCAGTGCGGCGCAGCAGGCGCAGGTGGCCAAGCAGGATGCGGAGATGACCGCAGCGGCCCAGCGTGTAGCGCAGCTGGTGGATGGTCAGCAGGCTGCCTCTGTGTGGGACGGTGCCTCGGCTGTGGCGCGCAAAGCGGTGACCCGTGATGTGTTCGCCAACAACGTCAATGCTGATCGTGCCAAGCTCGGCGCGCTGGTGTCGCGTGGCAAGCCGTCGATCACCCGCGTGCAGTACCCAGCGGGCGCGTCGGTGCCGGAAGGCATCTATTTGAACGTCAGCTTCCCGACCCGCTTCGCCAACAATGCGCAGCCGGTGCGTGAGCTGGTCTCGTTCCGTCTGGATGAGGACAAGGTGTGGCGCGCCTCCGGCTACAGCGTGCGCGCAGCCTCGGCCAACTGAGCGCTACTGGCGCCAAGGCAAAGCACACGGGCGCCGCAGGGCGCCCGTTGTGTTTGCGGGCTGATTGCCGCATGCCTGATCTGGATCAATGAATCCTTACACCGGCCTGCTTACCCTGCCTGCGGTAGGCATAACGGAGTGGCACATGCGCAAGGTGGATGTGGTGGTGGTGGGAGCCGGCCCGGCCGGCTTGAGTCTGGTCCGCAGCCTGGCAGGCAGCGGATTGTCGCTGGCGTTGATCGAGCAGCAGCCGCTGGCAGCGCTGGCCGAGCCGACCTTCGACGGGCGTGAGATCGCGCTGACCCACGCTTCGCGGCAGATCATGCGCAGCATGGGCCTGTGGCAGCGCATCGATCCGGCTGAGATCTCGCCGCTGCGCAGTGCCAAGGTCATGAACGGCAGCTCGCCGTTTGCGCTGGGTTTTGCAGCGCAGGGCGAGGGCGTGGATGAGCTGGGTTGGTTGATTCCCAATCACCTGATCCGCCGCGCTGCCTGGGAGGCGGTGCAGGGCCAGGCCGGGCTGGAACTGCTGGATGGCCGCTCGGTGACCGCGATTGATGCCGGCGAAGCCTTCAGTACCGTGACCTTGAACGATGGCAGCGAGCTGGCCACGCGACTGGTGGTCGCCGCCGACAGCCGCTTCTCGGCGACCCGGCGGATGATGGGTATTGGTGCGCAGATGCGTGACTTCGGCAAATCCATGCTGGTCTGCCGGATGCAATGCGAACGCCCACACGAGCACGCGGCCTGGGAATGGTTCGGCTACGAGCGCACCTTGGCGATGCTGCCCTTGCCGGGTAATCAGGCCTCGGCAGTGATCACCATGCCGCCGCGGCAGCTGCAGCAGTTGCTGGAGCTTGATGAGGCCGCCTTTGGGCGAACCGTCAGTGGCTTCTTCGAACGCCGCCTGGGTGAGATGACCCCGGTGGGGACGCGCCACGCCTATCCGCTGGTCGGCGTGTACGCGCACCGCTTTGTCGGCAAGCGCTATGCCTTGATCGGCGACGCGGCGGTCGGCATGCACCCGGTCACCGCGCACGGTTTCAATTTCGGCCTGCAGAGCCAGCAGCGGCTGTCGCGGTTGATGCTGGAAGCGGTTCGCGGCGGTGGCGATATTGGTGCCGATGGCGTGCTGGCCAATTACCAGCGTGGGCATCGGCTGGCGACACGGCCGCTGTACGAGGCCACCAATGCGATTGCCGGGCTCTACAACGACAGTCGCTTGCCGGCGCGGTTGCTGCGTGGCGCGGCATTACGGGCCGCGCAGGGCGTGGTTCCGTTCAGGAAGTTGATTGCCGGGCATCTGACCCAGGCGCGCGCGTAGCAGGGGGCTCGCGGGTTTGCCGGATTGTGGGGGGCGCGGGGGTCCCCCACCCCGGGGGGGGGTGAGCGAGCGAACGACGGTAGGGTATCGAGGGGTGACCCCCCCCCACAAGCAGGCGCGGGGGGGGGGGGGGGGGGGGGGGGAGGG